>JAABTE010000234.1 GCA_011390035.1 Desulfobacteraceae bacterium
CATGCTTAAAACCGGCAAGCCGTTGCGCAACTAGACCCCAATCGTTCTTTCAAGGAGGAAACCAACATGAAAGATGCCTATATCGTCACCGCCGTCCGGACCCCCGGCTGCCGCCGGTCCAAGGGAGGCTTTAAAGATACCCGGCCGGAGGACCTGCTGGCCTTCATCCTCAACTCGGCCATGGACAAGACCGCGAACCTGGAGAAAAAGGACATCGATGACGTGATGATCGGCTGCTCCTTCCCCGAGGCGGAGCAGGGCCTTAATATCGGCCGGATCGTCACCCAGATCGCCGGCTTTCCCGAGGAGGTGCCCGGCGCCACGATCAACCGCTTCTGCTCCTCGGGCATCGAGGCCATCGCCATCGCCGCCACGCGGATCATGGCCGGCTGGTCGGAGATCGCCATCGGCGGCGGCATCGAGTCTATGACCTACGTGCCCATGGGCGGCAACCTGCCCCGCCCTCACCCCGTTTATACGCGGGAGCGGGCCGATCTTTACACCTCCATGGGCATCACGGCGGAAAACGTGGCCCAGCGGTACAAGATCTCACGCCAGGATCAGGACGAGTTCGCCCTCAACAGCCACATGAAGGCCGCAAAGGCCATGAAGGAAGGGCTGTTCACCGAAATCGTCCCCACCCCCGCCACCCGGTTCATCCTTGGCGAAGACGGCGCCTATAAGCGGGACACCTACATCGTGGCAAACGATGACGGCATCCGGCCCACCACCACGGTGGAGGGGCTGGCCAAGCTCAACCCTGTGTTCGCCGCGGGCGGATCGGTCACGGCCGGCAACTCGTCCCAGACCACGGACGGCGCCGCCGCCACGGTGCTGATGAGCGAAGAAAAGGTCAAGGAGCTGGGCATCAAGCCCATCGCCAAGCTCAAGTGCTATTCCGTTGTGGGCTGCCGGCCCGACGAGATGGGCGTTGGCCCCCGCTACGCCATCCCCAAGCTGCTGAAAACGGCCGGCATGGACATCAAGGACATCGGCCTGTTTGAACTCAACGAGGCATTCGCCTCCCAGGCCCTTTATTGCATCCGCGAGCTGGGAATTGACATCAAGAAGGTCAACATCCACGGCGGCGCCATCGCCCTGGGCCATCCGCTGGGCTGCACCGGCGCCAAGCTGTGCGCCACCCTGCTGGCCAACATGCGGGAAAAGGGCGTCAAGTACGGCGTGGAGTCCATGTGCATCGGCGGCGGCATGGGCGCCGCGGCCCTGTTCGAGCTGGTGGAATAAGCGTATAAAAAAACGGGGCCGCCGGAATGGCGGCCCCGTTTACGATCCACTTTCAGATCGGCTTTTAGTCCTTCACCTCATACGGCATTTCTTGTCAATATGGGTAATTGAAATCGATGATGGGGGCCTGATGCGGCGATCGGATGGTAATGGACGACGGGATGGGAGATAAGAACATGAGAACCTTTCACTCCTACGGCCCCGTGGACTGCGAGGAGCATTTCTGCCTCAGGCGGGAGGGGCTGGTGGAACAATGCCGGGACCAGCTCATCGGAAACATGGAAAAGGGAGGCCGCTTTTTCACCGTCTGGGCGCCCCGGCAGACGGGCAAGACGTGGCTCATGCGTCAGGTTAAACAAGAGATCGAAAATCGGTATTCAGGCCAATTCATCATCGGGGAAATATCCCTGCAGGGGATCGAGCTGAAAACCGATGATCCGGCCGAGGCGTTTCTTTCCCGCGTGCCGCTCCTTTTCCGGCGCTTTCTCAATCTGGAAGTTGCGGAACCCAGGGGATGGGAGGAGCTGGGAATGCTGTTTTCAAGGAAACTGGATCTTTTTTCCAGTCCCTTGATCCTCTTCATCGATGAGTTCGACAAACTGCCGCCAATGGTGATCGACCGGATGGTAAGCATGTTTCGGGACATCTACCTGGGCAGGGAAAACTTTTGTCTCCATGGATTGGCCCTGCTCGGGGTGAGGGCTGTTCTCGGCGTGGAAAGCGAGCGGGGATCGCCCTTCAATATCCAAAAATCTCTGCATGTGCCCAACTTCACGCCCAAAGAGGTGGCCGAGCTGTTTAGGCAGTATGTATCGGAAAGCGGGCAGGCCATCGCAGCCGAGGTTGTGGGGCAGGTGTATGAGACTACCCAAGGCCAGCCGGGGCTGGTTTGCTGGTTCGGCGAGCTGCTGACGGAGACCTACAATCCGGGCGCGGAGCGGGCCATCGGGATGCCGATCTGGGAGGAAGTGTATGAAAAAGCGCTGCACCGGGAATGGAACAACACCATTTTGAACCTGATCAAACAGGCGCAAGGGCAGTATGCGGAATATGTGCTGGACCTGTTCACCCGGTCGGACATGCCCTTCAGCATCCACGCCGAATGGTGCGCCTATCTTTATCTGAACGGCATCATCGACGAAAAGACGATTGCCGATGAGAGCGGCGCACGGAAGATGGTCTGCCGGTTTTCCTCCCCGTTTGTCCAAAACTGCCTTTTCGACACATTCACCCTTGATCTGATCGGCGAGCGCCCGCCGATCCTGGCTCTTTCGCCCACCGACAGGATTACGGACGCCCTGGAGGGAGACGAGATCGATCTGGCGGGTCTGATGGAGCGGTACAAGGCATATCTGAAGCGGCTGCGGGCAAAGGGGCTCAACCCCTGGAAGGAACAGCCGCGCCGGGCGGACATGCATCTGACCGAGGCGGTGGGCCATTTTCATCTGTATGCATGGCTCCGGATGGCCATCGGCGCATACTGCTCCGTAAGCCCGGAATTTCCCACGGGCAATGGCAGGGTGGACCTGCACCTGAAATGCGGGGGTAAGATCGGAATTATCGAGGTGAAGAGTTTCAAGGAGCTGGCGGCGTTCGAGCGGTCATTGTCCCAGGCCGCCGATTATGCCCGGAAACTGTCACTGCCCCAGGTGATGGTGGCGTTATTCGTTCCGGTGGATGACGAGACGGTTTTGCGGCAGCTTTCCCGGGAGACGGTCATTGACGGCGTCCGGGTGATGGCGGCGGCGATCGGATGGGCATGAAAGATAACAGGGTGGGCCACCACTGCGATTTTACTCAAACACCCCCGCATTGTCCTTACTCCGGCTCCCCCGAAACCGGATTCTTGCCCGCACGCACGCTAAGGTACACCGCGCATAGTCCGGCCAGGTGTCGGGGGCAGCATGTCTTCTTGCCCGCACGAACGCGCAGGTACACCGACAGCAGGTAGCACATCGCCCCCCAGGCGATCCCAACCGCCCAGCCCGCCAGCACATCCGTGGGATAATGAACCCCCAGCAGCAATCTGCTGATGCCAATAATCAGTGTCAGGACGAGGGCCACAACAACAATGTAAACCCGCGCCCGGCGCCTGGACTGAATGGGGGTGAGCAGGGCAGCAAGGGACATGTAAACGATGGCGGCCATGGCCGAGTGGCCGCTGGGAAAGCTCAGGGAGGTCTCCGTGAGCAGATGCGGCACCACCTCGGGCCTGGGGCGTCCGAAGGCCATTTTCAGCCCTCCCACCAGCAATGATCCGCCCACGATGGCGATCAGCACCATGAATACCGACCGGTAATCCTTCATCATCAGCAGATAGCCCACCACGATGATGGTCACCAGGGTGATCACCGGGCCGCCCCCAAGGGTGGTCACCTCCCGGGCGGCCTCCTCCAGCCATGCCGGCCCCCGAAGCATCGCGTTGTCGGTGGTTTCCCGCAGGGCTTGCAGGATCATGATGTCCACCTGGCGGGCTTCCCCCTCCATCACCTCGTCTGCCAACTCGGCGAAAATCCAGATTCCGGCCACCAGCAGCAGGCCCCACATAAGGATGGCGAAGCTCGTGTTTTGAGCCCGGTCCTTCAGCCATTGCAAAAACGGTTGGTTGATACGGGACTGTTCCATGGCTTCATTGTAACCCCGCCGGCTGGCCGCAAGCAACCCCCATGTCGCGTTAAACCGGGTCAGATTCGACTTTTACACCTTTCGACGAATCAAATTGGGGGTTATAGCCCATTCATTGAACATTCCGCCCATCCGTATTATGGAGATGACATGGATGGCCTCGAGCCACATGGGCCGAAAGGCGGCCCGTATGCTTCAGAATATTTTAATCCTCGGGAAAAGGAGAACCGACATGAACCATGATCAATTTCAGGGCAAATGGAAGCAGTACAAGGGCGAGCTTCAGAAGCAGTGGGGCAAGCTGTCCGGGAACGATCTGGACCAGATCGCCGGCAACCGGGAAAAACTGCTGGGCAAGATTCAGGAAAACTACGGCAAG
>JAABTE010000235.1 GCA_011390035.1 Desulfobacteraceae bacterium
TTCCGGGTGCGGCATCGTGTTTTCCTCGCCGGAACTCGACGAGATCCTGATGGTGGCGGACCGGGTGCTGGTATTTTACAACGGGGCAATCGTCCGGGATGTGGTGGTGGCAGACACCGACGCCCATCAACTGGGGCTGGCCATCGCGGGAGCCGCCTGATGAGCCAGGACCATCAAAGTCCCGGCGGGCAGAGCTACAGCGGGCAGAGCGCTCAGGATCAGAGCCCTCAAGATCAGAGCCCTCATGGGCAGAGCAGCCCCCGCGGGCAGAGCGCCCATGGGCGGCATTCTTTCCGGCGGGGCGCTTTAAGGGCGATCCGCGCCGGGGGCGAGTTGCTCTTCACCCTGGCCCTGGTGTTCGGATTCACCACGCTCATTCTGCTGCTGGCCGGCGCCCCGCCCATCGCCGCGTTTCACCACATCCTCAAGGGCTCTTTGGGCTCCTGGATCAAGTTCGCCCATGTGATCAACGTCTGGATTCCCCTTACCCTGTGCGCCTGCGGGCTGCTGTACACCTTTCGCATCGGCCTGTGGAACATCGGCGTGGAGGGGCAGGTGATGATGGGCGCGGTTTTTGCCACCATGGCGCTGCGGATGGATGGGGCTCTGGCCCATCCGACCCTTTTTCTCATCCTGGCCGTTGGCGCCGCCATGGCGGGGGGCGGGATGTGGGCGCTGATGGCCGGCTATTTGAAAACCTGGGGCGGCGTCAACGAGATCTTTGCCGGGCTGGGGCTCAACTTCGTGGCCCAGGGGGTGATTCTCTGGCTGATATTCGGCCCCTGGCGGCGGCCCGGCATCGCCTCCATGAGCGGCACGGAGCTGTTCGATCCGGCCCTGTGGCTGCCGGTGACAAGCGCCCGGCTGTCGCCCGTGGGGATCGGCCTTGCGGTCGGCGCCATCCTTCTGGCGGCGCTGATGCTTCGCTACACCCGGATCGGGCTTGGGCTCAAGGCCATAGGCGGCAATCCCGGCGCCGCCTACCTGCTCGGGCTGAAGCCGGGCCGGTACATGCTGCTGGCCATGGGGCTGGCCGGGGGCTTTGCCGGCCTGGCCGGATTCGCGCAGGTGGCGGGGGTCTATCACCGGCTGATTCCGGCCATCTCCAGCAACTACGGCTACCTGGCCCTGCTGGTGGTGATGCTGTCGGGCTATGGGGTGTGGCTGTCTCCGGCGGTGGCGCTGTTTTTCGCATGCCTGAACGTGGGGTCCATTCAACTGCCCATGGTGCTGCAACTCGATTCTTCGCTGGCCGGGGTGATCCAGGGGGGCATGGTGCTGGCGGCGCTGGCCGTTCATTCTCTGAGGCGGTCCGGGGCCGGTCCGTGGCGCAGCCGGGGGGCGGCTGGCGGCGGGATGGGAGAGGCGGATGATTGAAATCAACCCGGTTCTGATGCTGGCCGGCGTGGTGGCGGGGGCGGCGCCCATCGTGCTGGCGGCGCTGGGCGAGACGGTGACGGAAAAAGGGGGGCTCATCAATCTGTCGCTTGACGGGGCCATACTGCTGTCGGCCATGGCCGCTTTTGCCATTGCCTACGAGACCGAAAGCCTGCTGCTCGGTTTCGCGGCGGGGGCGGCCGTGGGGGCGCTGGTGGCCGCGGTGGTGGGGGTGTTCAGCATTCACCTGGGCCAGAGTCAGGTGGCGGTGGGGTTCGTGCTTACCCTGATGACGCGGGACCTGGCCTATTTTCTGGGCAACCCCTATTCCCGTCTGCGGGGGCCCCAGGTGGCGCCGCTGCCGATCCCTTTTCTGTCTGATATTCCGGTGATAGGGCCGGTGCTGTTCCGGCACAACCTGGTGGTGTACGCCAGCATGATCCTCATCGTCCTTGCGGCCTGGTATCTGTATCGCACCGAGGCGGGCCTGCGGCTGCGGGCGGTGGGCGAGCATCCCGGCGCGGCCTGGGCCCGGGGCATTGATCCGCGAAGGGTCCAGATGATCCACGCCCTGATCGGCGGCATGCTGGTGGGGCTGGCCGGCGCCGCCTTCTCCCTGGCCGTCAAGCCCGGCTGGGGGCGGCCCCAGGGGGCCGAGGGCACGGGATGGATCGCCCTGGCCCTGGTGATCTTCGGCGGCTGGAACCCCATCAAGGCCGCGGCGGGCGCCTATCTGTTTTCCCTGCTTCAGGTGATGGGCATCCACCTGCAGGGCTGGCTGCCGTCGGTGCCGGCCCAGGTGTTCCAGGTGGCGCCCTTTCCCCTGATGATCTTCACCCTTCTGTTCATGCATCTGGCCCAGAAGGAGTCCGTGCGGCGGATGGCCGGGGAGCGGCCGCTGGGGCGGGCTCTGCTGCGCCTTTTTTCCGGCGCCGCGCCCTCGGCGCTGGGCAAGCCTTATCGGCCGGCATAGCCGCAAGGGGAATATCGGGAAGATGCGCGTCACGACCATTGGACGATGGCTGCTTCTATTCGCCAGCCTGACGGCGGCCCTTGCCGCCGGCGCCGGAAACGCTCGGGCCGGGGCGGTTTCAGGGGGCGGGGCGGTTTCAGGGGGCGGGGCGGTTTCAGGGGGCGAGGCGATTTCGGGGGGCGAGGCGATTTCGGGGGCCGCCGCGCCGGGCGTGGCGCCGGATCTGGCGGATGTGCCCTTCCATCGGATCACCACGGAGGACGGCCTGCCCCACACCCTGGTGGACGACATTTGTCAGGACGAGCGGGGATTCATCTGGATCGCCACGCCGAGCGGGCTGGCCAAGTATGACGGGTATGGGTTCCGCATCTACCGGCATGACGCGGACAATCCGAGGAGCATCGGCACATCGGACACCAACCGGGTGAGGCGGGCCCGGGGCGGCGGCCTGTGGATCGCCACCCGGAACGGTGTGGATCGGTATCTGCCGGAAGAGGACGCCTTTGTCCGCTATCTTCATGACGGCCGCCATCGGGTCATCGCCATGCTGGAGGATCCCGACGGCGCGCTGTGGCTCGGCACTGTGGACGTGGGGCTGGTCCGGTTTCGGCCCGACCCGGACGGGGGCGGCCGCGCCGACTATTTCCGCCATGATCCGAATGATCCCGAATCCCTGCCCGGCGACAGCGTCACCGCCCTTTGCCGGACGCGGGACGGCCATCTGTGGGTCGGCACCACCAAGGGCCTTTGCCGGCTGGAAGGGGGGACGGCGGAACAGCCGACGATCCGCTTCCGGCGGCGGAATCTGCTGGCGGCCGCCGATCCGGCGGACGGCGGGATGATGGCCATCAACGACCTTTTCGAGGATGCCGAGGGCGTTCTATGGGTGGCCGCGGAGGCGGGGCTGTACCGGCTGGCGCCGGGCCTTCGGCGGGATTTCGACGCGCCCGTCTCCCCGCATCGCCTTCCGGGGCCGGAAGGGGCGTCCCTGCTTCGCGCCACCATCATGATGGTCCAGCGGGATTCCGCGGGCCATCTGTGGGTGAGCTTCGACGGGAAGGGGCTGATGCGCGTGAGCCCGGATGGCCGTTCCTTCTCCCGGTTCAGGGGGGATCCGAAAGATCCTTATAGCCTGAGCGACGTCAGCGTTTTGAACATGCTGGAGGACCGGACCGGGGCGTTCTGGTTCGGCACCATGGGAAACGGCATCAGCCGGCTCGATCCGTGGGCCTTCAAGTTCCGCCGGCTGACCATTCCGCCCGAAAGCTCCTGCGGCGGTCAGACCACCTACAACGGCATCCTGGAGGATCGGGCGGGCCGGATCTGGTTTTGCCGAACGGATCAGGGGCTTGCGCGGCTGGATCCGGCCACCGGCCGGGTGGATTGTTTCCAGCATGATCCGGCGGACCCGGGGAGCCTGGGCCATGACACGCCCCTTGCGATCGCCGAGGACGAGCGGGGCGTTATCTGGATCGGCGCATGGGGGGGCGGGCTGGATCGCTTCGATCCGGCCGCGGAGACCTTTTCCCACTATCGACGGGATGTGACGGACCCGACCAGCATCGGCGGCGAGCGGGTGACGGCCATCGTCCCCGACCCCGGGCGGGGGGCGGTGTGGGTGGGCACCTTCGGCGGCGGCCTGAGCCGCCTGGACAGGGACAGCGGCCGTTTTCGGAACTATAGGCGGGACGCGGGGGGGGAATCGGGCATTCGGGAGGATCGAATCCTCGGCCTGCTGATGGACGGCGACGGCGATCTGTGGATTGGCCTGGTGGGCATGGACCTGGCGCGCTTCGATCCGGAGAGCGAAACCTTCGTCCACTATCAGCCCATCGATGCCGGGAAGGGAGCGGAAATCTCCATCACCCCGCAGGCGCTGCTG
>JAABTE010000236.1 GCA_011390035.1 Desulfobacteraceae bacterium
GTCGGATCGCTCATATCGGGCGGTATGGGTCAGTGTTTTTCCATGGAGCCGTGAGGGGAGCCATGAGGGGAGCCATGAGGGGACCCATGATGCCGCGGAGCTATGAGGTCATTGGGCCATGGAAGGCCGAAGGTGGCGCTTTTCATAATAGAAATACTATAGTTGACGCTTGCCCGAGTGTCAAGCGGGAAAGAAAGTGGGCTCCGCCGGAACGCGCCGGCTTGCTTTTCCGGCGGGCTGGCTTATAGGTATGAATTCGGGAAACGCCTTTGGAAGGCTTGAGAGATATTGGTAAATATATGCCGCATCGTCGGTATCAACGGAAACGGATAACGGAAAGGATGTCGATTTGATCATGAACCCGCAAAAGGAAATCCCCTACTCCATCGCTTCGCCGGAAACCGTCCGGCTGGATGTGCTCGACGCCATTCCATATGCCTACAGCGGCCGGCGCTCCATTGAAATTACCATTGAGCAGCCGGAGTTCACCTCGGTTTGCCCCATGACGGGGCTGCCCGATTTCGGCGTGATCGCCATCCGGTATAAGCCGAAAGATATGATTATCGAGCTGAAATCCTTGAAATATTACCTGCTTCAGTACCGGAATGTGGGTATTTTTTATGAGCATCTGGTGAATCGGATACTGGAGGATCTGGTGGCCGCGCTGTCTCCGCGGTGGATGGCGGTGGAAAGCCGGTTTACGGCCCGGGGGGGGATTACGAGCCGGGCGGTGGCGGTTTATTCGGAGGATGGGCAGCAGGAAACGGGAGGTGACTGATAAGGGCGGAGCGGAATGACTCGATGCGCTCCATGGCCTCGGCGCGGGTTTCGATCCGGTGGATCGATTCCCGGAAGCGGCTGCCGCCCGGCATTCCCTTTGCAAACCAGCCCAGCCGGGAGCGCATCATGCGGCAGGCGTGGGCTTCGCCCATGTCGGCGATGGCCTCGTCAAGGTATTGGATCATGGTGTTCAGGCGGGTTTCGGGGTCCACCGTCGGGGGGGGGCGGTTTTCCAGAAGGGCGCGGATTTCGTCGAAGATCCAGGGGTAGCCGATGGCGGCCCGGCCCACCATAACCGCGTCGCAGCCGGTTTCGGCCAGCATGCGGCGGGCGTCCTCGGCCGTGGCGATGTCGCCGTTGCCGATAACCGGGATGGCGATGCTTTCCTTGATCCGCCGGATCAGGGACCAGTCGGCGTGCCCGGAAAAGCCCTGGACGGCGGTTCGCGGGTGCGCGGCGATGGCGTCGGCGCCCTCCTCCTCGGCGATGCGGGCCAGGGTAAGGGCCTGCTCGCCGGACCGGTCCCAGCCGGTGCGGATCTTGATGGTGAGCGGGATGGAAACCGCCCGCCGGGCCGCCCGGATCACGGCGGCCGCAAGGCCCGGCTGGCGCATCAGGGCCACCCCGGCGCCGGTGCGCACCACCTTTTTTACCGAGCAGCCGAAGTTGATGTCCAGGATGTCGGCGCCTGCGTCGGCCACCATCCCGGCGGCCTCGGCGATGATGGCCGGTTCGGAGCCGAAGATCTGGATGGAGATCGGCCGCTCCCTCGGGTCGATGGCCAGCATCCGAAGGGTCTTCGGGGAGCGGTGGGCCAGGCCGTTGGCGCTGACCATTTCCGCGCAGATCAGCCCGCAGCCGCAGGATTTGGCCAGCAGGCGGAAGGGAAGATGGTTGATCCCGGCAAGGGGGGCCAGCACAGTGATGTTGGGCAGGGCGACGGAGCCGATGCGCATGGGGATGCGGGTCCCTACTTCTTTTTCCGGTCCGACAGGGAGATCACCTTGGGCTTGTTGCCGTTCGGGTCGTTCCGATCTTCTGTTTCGGGGTCATCCCCGGCGGCCGCGTCTTCCATCTCCGGGCAAACCACCCTTTCCAGCCGGATGGGCCGGCCGTCCATGGTGAAGGTATCGCCGTTGATGTAGGCCGTCCGAAGAATCCAGGTGACCACCTGGAGCGGGATCTGCAACAGCAGCAGCTTGACGTGGTACCAGTCGGGCTTGTGGTCCGGGTGGATGGCTTCGATCCGGGCGAAGGCCATCGGCTGGTTTTCCATGTGGATCAGGACGATGTCGTTTTCCTGGGTCACGAAGGGGCCCTCCCGCTCAATGTCCGGCCGGCGCCAGAACGTCCGGCTGGTAATTCAGGGTGGCGAAATGGTCCTCCAGGGTCTCGGCCCGGCGGATCAGCTCCACCGCGCCGCTTTCCCGCAGCAGCAGCTCCCGGGGCCGGAGGCGGCCATTGTAGTTAAAGCCCATGGAGTGGCCATGGGCGCCGGTGTCGTGGATCAGCACCCGGTCGCCGTCGGCGATGGGGGGAAGGGGGCGCTGGATGGCGAACTTGTCGTTGTTTTCGCACAGGGCGCCCACCACGTCCACCACCTCGGTGGCAGGGGCGTTTTCCCTGCCGAAGACCGTTATGTGATGATAGGCGCCGTACATGCCGGGGCGCATCAGGGCGGACATGCAGGCGTCCAGGCCCACATGGGTCCGGTAGATCTCCTTGCGGTTGATGGCCGTTGCCACCAGAACGCCGTGGGGGCCGGTGATGTAGCGGCCGCTTTCCATGGTCAGGGCCGGCGCGTGGCCTCGGCGGCTTTTGAAATCGGCGAACAGGGCGCCGATCTTCCGGCCCATGGCGGAAAGATCGAGGGGCTTTTTGTCCGGCAGGTAGGGGATGCCCAGGCCGCCGCCGATGTTCAGAAACTCGAAGCTGATGCCCAGGGCGTCTCGGATCTCCCCGGCCAGATCCAGCAGCATCCGGGCCGTTTCCACCATGTAGCGGTAGTCCAGCTCGTTGGAGGCCAGCATGGTATGCAGGCCGAAGCGGCTGGCGCCCCGGTCCCGGGCGCGGCGGTAGGCGTCCACGATCTGGTGGTGGGCCACGCCGTACTTGGCCTCGGCGGGCGCGCCGATGATGGCGTTGCCCGTGCGCCGGTCGCCGGGGTTGTAGCGAAAGCAGATCAGCTCCGGCATCTCGGGCGTTTTGTCCAGAAGGGAGATGTCGTCAAGGTTCAGGATCGACCCGCCGTCCGCCGCCGCGGCCACAAACTCCTCGGGGCTGGTGTTGTTGGAGGTGAACATGATGTCCATCCCCCGGCCGCCCGCCCGCCGGGCCAGGGCCAGCTCGGCCACGGAGGAGCAGTCGAAGCCGAAGCCCATCTGCAGCATGATGGACAGGATGGCCGGGTTGGGCAGGGCCTTGACGGCGAAATACTCCCGAAAGCCGGGGAGGCCGGAAAAGGCGTCCTTCAGCGCTCGGCCCGTTTCGCGGATGCCGGCCTCGTCGTAAATGTGAAAGGGGGTGCCGAAGCGCCGGACAGCCGGCTCCAGCGCCGGCGCCAGGCGCTCCTGAAAGGCGTTTGACATGGGCATGGCGCGACTCCTTACGCCCCGAGGGCCGATTCAATGCGGCTCATGGCCTCGATGACATTCTCCCGATGGTTGAAGGCCGAAAGCCGGATGAAGCCCTGGCCGCGTTTTCCGAAGCCGGCGCCGGGGGTGCAGACCACGCCGGCCCTGTTGAGCAGCAGATCGAAAAACTCCCAGGAATCCCGCCGGCCCTCGATCCAGATGTAGGGGCTGTTCTGTCCACCCACGCAGGCAAAGCCCAGCCGGGTGATGGCCTCCCGGATGATGGCGGCGTTTTCCAGATAGTAATCGGTCAGCTCCCGGATCTGGGCCGCACCCTCCGGCGAATAGGCGGCCGCCGCGGCCCGCTGCACCGGATAGGAAACCCCGTTGAATTTGGTGGTGTGGCGCCGGTTCCACAGGGCGTGCAGGGAGTGGTTGTTGCCGTCCGCGTCCCATGCCGCGCAGTCCTTGGGCACCACGGTGTAGGCGCAGCGGATGCCGGTGAATCCGGCGGTCTTCGAAAAGCTCCGAAACTCGATGGCCACCTCCCGTGCCCCCTCGATCTCGTAGATGGAGCGGGGCAGGGCGTCATCCCGAATGAAGGCCTCGTAGGCGGCATCGAACAGGATGAGGCAGCGGTTCTGGCGGGCGTAATCGACCCAGAGCCCGAGCTGGTCTTTTGTGATGGTGGCGCCGGTGGGGTTGTTGGGAAAGCACAGGTAGATCAGGTCCACCGGCTCTTGCGGCGGCGACGGGATGAAAGCGTTTTCCGGCCCGCTTTCAAGATAGGTGAGCCCTGCGTACCGGCCGTCCTCGTGACCTCCCGTTCGACCCGCCATCACGTTGGTGTCCAGATAGACCGGATAG
>JAABTE010000237.1 GCA_011390035.1 Desulfobacteraceae bacterium
CCTGAAAAACAAGTAAAACTGGAAAAAATGGTCCCGCTGAGGATTTTTTTGAGCTTGTCGAAAAATTCCGCGCTTCCAGGAAGACGCCGGGAAAATAAGCACTCTTTGCGCCCATTGTTCGCAACCATGGGGCCATGAATACTGGCCAGACCCCATTTCGCAACCCCGTCCAACTGTTCTAAAATGGTTTTGATCGACTCTCGGACGCCATCTTCCCCTTACTGGCGATTGATAAACCTATTTTAGCACAGGAGGCAATCGATGAATTTACCATGCAGGCTCACCCTGAAGTGGATTATGGCCCTTGTCCTGTTTCTTTCCATCTTCCTCGTCGGCCTCTCCGGATGCGTGGAGCGGGAAGGCCCCATGGAACGGGCCGGAGAACGGGTGGATGAGGCCATCGAAAAGACCGGCGACGCCATCGAGGACGCCACCGACTGATTAACCGCCGATCCGCCGCTTTCGGCCGTCGCCCGCCGGCGGATCATCATCTTCAGCCTTGATTTTTCTTCCATAATCGTCCGTCGCCCGCCGGCGGATCATCATCTCCCGCCTTGATTTTTCTTCCATAAAAGGTTATGAATTTTGAGGATGGCGGCCCTGAGGCCTCCATCGGCATGGCTGTCACCGGGGCCAAAGCGCCCTGCTTATCCTTCTTCGGCGCGGCCTTTTCCCCCGCGAAAATGCCCGCTCCGACGATAAATACCGACGAAACGGAAAAATGGAAAGCCTCCAATCGAGCCCCCGCCCCACCCCGAGCATCCGGCGGCTGTTTACGAGCAACATGTTCCATATCGCCGCCGTTTCTCTGGGGCTCTGGTGCGTTATCTGGATTCACGGCGAGTACCGTGCGTTCCGGGATGCGTCCCGAACGCTCCGGGAAAACCACATCGAATCCCGAAAGGAGATGCTGCGCAACCAGGTGAACAACGTGGTGGACTACATCCAGCACATGCGGGGGCAGACGGAAGAGCGCCTGAAGCAGGAGATTCGGGAGCGGGTGGGGGAGGCCATCGCCATCGCGGAACACCTTTACATGGAATATGGGGAAAGCCTTTCCCGTGATCGGATCGCCAAGCTCATCGCCGACGCCCTGCGGCCCATCCGGTTCAATGATGGCCGGGGGTATTATTTCGCCTTTGACCGGCAAGGGGTCGAGACGCTGTTTCCGGTGCGGCCCGAGCTGGAGGGGACCAATATGCTGGAACTGCGCGGCGGTCGGGGGGAATATGTGGTTCAGGACATGATCGAGCTGGTGGCCGAGTCGGGAGAGGGGTTTTATCAATATGCGTGGACCATGCCCGGGCGGGACGGCTATTTTCCCAAGATCGCCTTTGTCAGGGCCTTTGCCCCGCTGGACTGGATCATCGGCACCGGGGAATACCTGGACGACACCCGGGATGAAATCCAGCGGGAGGTGCTGCGGCTGGTCACCGATCTGCGCTTTGAAAGTGAGGGCTATTTTTTCGGCAGCACCTATGAGGGCGGGCCGCTGTTTTCAAACGGCCGGATCACCGTGGGCACTGGCAGCATTTGGGATCTGACGGACCCCCATGGGGTGAAGATCATCCAGGAGCAGGTCCGGGCGGCGCGAAACCCTGAAGGGGACTTCGTGCGGTATGTCTGGCCCAAGCTCGACTCGCCCGCCCCATCGCCGAAAATCTCCTATGTGCGGGGCATCGACGAATGGCGGTGGACCGTCGGCGCCGGCGTCTATGTGGACACGGCCGAGGCCATCATCGCGGAAAATGAGAGCCGGCTGCTGGCGAGCCTGCTCCAGAAGGTGCTGGTTAGTCTGCTGATCCTTTTCCTGCTCTACCTGCTCATCTTCTACTGGGCCGCCCACATCTCCCGGCGGCTGAACGCGGGCATCGACGCCTTTGCCGCGTTTTTTCGCAAGGCGGCCGGCGAATCCACCCGCATCGATCCGGCCACCCTGCCCTTCCTGGAGTTTCAGGACATCGCCGACTCAGCCAACCGCATGATCGCCGAGCGCAAGGCCGCGGAAACGGAAAAACAGGCCCTTGAGGCCCAGCTTCAGCAGAAGTACAAGATGGAGGCCATCGGCACGCTCACCGGGGGCATCGCCCATGATTTCAACAATATATTGGGCATCATCCTGGGAAACGCCGAGCTGGCCATAGACGACCTGCCCGAGGGCGACACCACCCGGAACAAGCTGGAAAAGATCCAGATCGCCGGGTTCCGGGCAAGGGACGTGGTGCGCCAGTTGCTATCCTTCACCCGAAAATCGGCGCCGGAGCGCAAGCCGGTTCACCCGGACCTGCTGATTCAGGAGGCCCTGGCGCTGGTCCGGTCCTCGGTGCCGTCCTCAGTGGAAATAGACGAGGACATCCGGCCGGCGCCCTTTGCCATCATGGCCGAGCCAACCCAGGTCCACCAGGTGCTGCTGAACCTGATGACCAACGCCGTTCATGCCATGGAGCCGGACGGCGGCAGGCTAACGGTGCGCCTGGACGCCGTGACACTGGACGCTGAGGGCGCCCGCCGGTATAATGGCGGCCTGGCCGCCGGCGATTACGCCCGCCTGACGGTGTCGGACACCGGCCAGGGCATGGAAGCGGCGGTGATGGCCCGGAGCTTCGACCCCTACTTTACCACCAAGGCCTCCGGCAAGGGCACCGGCATGGGGCTGACCGTGGTCCATGGCATCGTCAAGAGCCACGAGGGAGGCATCCTGGCCCGAAGCGCCCCCGGAAAAGGGGCCACCTTCGAGGTGCTGTTCAAGGCGGTGTCCGGGACGCCGGAGGTTCGGGAGGAAAAGGCGGCGCCCCGGCCCGTCGGCGCGGGCCGGGTGATGGTGGTGGACGACGAGCCGGCCATGGCCGATATGGCCCTAAGGATGCTGGAGCGGCTTGGATACAGCGCCACCCGCTTTACCGATCCGGTGGCGGCCGCCCATGAGATCCGGACGCATCCGGAGCGGTATGATCTCGTGATTACGGACATGACCATGCCCCGGATGTCCGGGGCGCAACTGGCAAGGGCCGCCATGGACGCCCGGCCGGGCCTGCCGGTGCTGATCGCGACCGGGTACAGCGAGAAAATGGATGAAAAGATTGCCTCTTCCATGGGGTGCGCGGGGTTTTTGGAAAAGCCGTATGACATGGCCCGGCTGGGGGCGGCGGCGCGGCAGGGGATGGAGGGACGTGATGGGACGGCAAAATAACAGGATGAGCCTGATGGAACGGATACGAAACGAACGGGTGGAACGAACATGAGAAATGGGGTTAATCGATTTTTGATGGCGCTTCTGATGGGTTTGGCGGCGCCCCTGTTGTCTGTGGCGGCCGGCGCGGCATGGGCCCAGGCGCCGGATGCCCGGGCCGTGTGGGTGATCGGTCAGAGCGAAATAAAGGACGGCGATCAGACGGCGGCGCGGCGGGCGGCCATCGCGGACGCGCTGGTGGCGGCCGTGGATCAGGTGGCGCTGTCCCTGCTGCCGGAGGAATTGGCAAGGGGGCGGTTTCAGCAGCTCAACCGGGCGCTGTGGGGGGAGACCGAGGCGCTGGTGATGAGCTACGAGGTGATGTCCGCCGGGTTTGTCTCCACCGTGTCCTATCGGATTCTGGTGCGCGCGTCGGTGTCGGCGGATCGGCTCAAGGAGCGGTTTGCCACCGCGGCCGTGGTTGAGGAGAAGCGGCCGGAGATGCCCAGCCTGGCGCTGTTCATCGCGGAACAGCGCATGGAGGGGGGGCCTGTGTGGTACTGGTGGCGGGGAGCCGCTGCAACCGGCGACGGCGAGGGCATCGCTCCCGGCGCCATGGCCGCGGCCCTGGGGGAAAAGGGCTACACCGTGATGGCGGACGCCGCGTCCATCCATGATCCGGAGCTGATGGCCCGCATCGGTCACGACCCCTATATCGAGCCCTCCGAGGCCCTGGCCGTGGCGCGGCTGCTGGGGGCGGACGCGGCGCTGGTGGGAACGGCCGCGGCGCGAAAAACCTTGAACATCATCGGCCAGGATCTGAAAACCTTCTCCGGCACGGTTTCCGCAAGGGCCTTCAGGGCCGGGGACGGCCAGGAGATCGCCGCCGTTACCCAGACCAGCGTGGAAAGCAGCGCCGAGGATGATCCCGGCCGAAACGCGGCCCTGGAAAAGGCCGCCCTTCTGGCCGCCGAGGACCTGGCCGGCCGGCTGGCCGCCGCCTGGGCGCCGGCAGCCGGCGATCCCCCGGAG
>JAABTE010000238.1 GCA_011390035.1 Desulfobacteraceae bacterium
CGCCCTTCCCGCTGCTCTGCCGGAGACCGCTCTCTTTCCCGCCGCTCTGCTGGAGACCGCTCTCCTTCCCGCCGCCCTGCCGGAAACCGCTCTCCTTCCCGCCCGCCTCCGGCTCCCCGAAAAGCGCCAGCGCCCGCAGGCACGCCCGCTTGTGGGGCTCTGCGCTCCCGGGCGCAAGCGTCTCCCCCGGAAGGCGCAGGCCGAAGCGCATCCCCTGGCGATGGGCGTGAAGCACCCGGTGGCACAGGCGCGACAGCCGGGTTTCCATGTCCCCCGGCCCGGTCTGGTCCCAGTCCAGCATCACCTGGGGGCGCCGCTTGCCCACGAAGGATTTGGTGAACAACCCCTGGCCCTGGGAATAGGTCTTCCAGGCGATGCGCTGAAGCGTGTCCCCCGGCTGATAGGGCCGCAGCCCCTGAAAATCATCCGCCCCGCCGCCGCCCGCCGGGGCCGCGCCCTCGCCCGCGGCATCCGCCAACTCATGGGCGTAGGCCGGCGGGGTCGGGATCGGCCGGGGATAGACCAGGCAGGAGATGGGCGCGTTCAGGCGGGACCAGGCCCGAAACAGGCCAAAGGGATAACGGGTGGAGATCAGCAGGACGCCGGGCCGCATCCGCCCCCGGCGCCGGGCCTGGGCCCGCAGCACCACCCGGTTGTCCTGATCCCCCATGAGATCCTGGGCCAGGGCCGCACCGCCCGCGAATCGGAATCGGACCGCCGGCCGGTGGCCGGCGCTGGGATGGACCCTCAGTATGAAGGCGGCCATGTCTCCGGCAAACACCGGCCGGGCGCGGGCCGAAAGCACCGAGATGCCGGAAAGATTGCGCGTG
Source organism: Desulfobacteraceae bacterium (assembly GCA_011390035.1). Taxonomy (GTDB): domain Bacteria; phylum Desulfobacterota; class Desulfobacteria; order Desulfobacterales; family JAABSP01; genus JAABTE01. The sequence continues at coordinate 831 of JAABTE010000238.1, forward strand.
GTGTGAAAGATGGACACAAAGGCCATCCCGCCCAGCAGAAAGGTGAGCAGAAACCCGAGGTTGTTGTTGTAGTTGATTGATCCCACCAGCATGGCCCCGAGCACGGCGATAAACAGCAGCCCATGGCCCGTGGGCAGCACATAGATGTTTTTCCGATGCAGCCGCACGGGAAAAAGCGAGCGGGGGGGCGTTTTGAATTTGAACATGGCGATTTCGACCGTATTCCTTTTGCATCTAAAACCTGTGCGATGGTCCTGAGTGGCGCGTCAATTGCGCGTGGTGTATCTATTTTATGTCCGCCGGCCTTTTGTGTCAAACCGGGGCGCCGAAACATTCAGGCTTCGATAATTTAAGTCTTGATTATTTTAACCCTATGGATTAGGCTAAGAGCGTTAAAAATGGAAACCGAACCGAACATACCCCATCGGCATGGGCCGGCCCTGGCCAATATGGCCACCGCCATTCGCAGGCTGTCACATGCCGTTTACCAGGATACCCAGGATGCCGGCAGGAGCTTCGGCGTCACCGGCCCCCAGGCAGACGCGCTGCGAACCATTGAGCTGTATGGTCCCATCTCCTCGGCGGACCTGAGCCGGCGGTTGCGCATGACCCCTTCCAACATCACGGGCATCATCGATCGACTGGAAAAAAAAGGCCTGTGCGAACGGGTGCGCAAGCCCGGAGACCGGCGGGTACTGCTGCTGAACCTCACCGAGGCGGGCCGTCGGCTGGGCCGCCGCCTGCCGGACCCCATCGAACAGCGGCTTCGGGACGCGCTGGCCGGCGCGGACGACCGGACGGTGTCTCTGCTGGCCGAAAACGTGGCGCACCTGATCGCCATTCTGGATGGCGCCGGTCTGGATGGCGCCGGTCTGGATGGCGCCGGTCTGGATGGCGCCGGCGGCGATCGGACGGAAGATTCGGCAAACATCCGACCCACTCAACCCGAAAAGGAGGCGAAAAGATGAAAACCCATCGTTTCAACCGGATTTTAACACTGCTGACGGTCATTGCCCTCTGCGGCGCACTGCTCGCCGCGCCGGCCCATGCCGCCAAAAAGATCGTATTCGCGGACATGAGCTGGGACAGCATCCAGGTGCATAACCGCATCATGGCATTTATCATCAAGCAGTTGGGCTATGAAAGCGATTTCATCCCCGGCGGCACGCCCATCCTGATCCAGGCCATGATCAAGGGCGACGTGGACGTGGACATGGAATCCTGGACCCAGAATGTTCAGGATATCTACGACCGGGGCGTCAGAGAGGGCGCCATTTTGGACCTGGGCCCCAACTACCCGGATTCCTGGCAGGGCTGGCTGGTGCCCACCTTCGTGATCAAGGGCGATCCGGAGCGGGGCATCGCCCCCATGGCGCCGGATCTCAAATCGGTATTTGACTTGCCCAAATACAAGGATCTGTTCAAGGACCCGGAAGATCCTTCCAAGGGCCGCTTTTTTAACGCCATCGCCGGATGGGCCGTCACCGAGATCAACGAGACCAAGTTCAAAACCTACGGGCTGGACAAGACCTATAACTCGTTCGTCCCCGGCTCCGACGCCGCCCTTTCCGGCTCCATGGTGGCCGACTACCAGAAGGGCAACCCCTGGTTCGGCTATTACTGGGGCCCCACCTGGGTGCTGGGCAAGCTGGACATGACGCCGCTGGAGGAACCGCCCTATGACGAAAAGACGTGGGAGGCGACCAAGGGCTGCGCCTTTCCCTCCGTGGATGTGAACATCCTGGTCCACAAGAGCCTGCCGGAGCGGGCCCCGGACGTGGTGGCCATTCTTCAGAAATACGAAACCGACATGAAGCTCAACAACCAGTTCCTGGTTTACATGAAGGACAGCGGCGAGGGGGCCGAGAAGACGGCGGAATGGTTTTTGAAGAACCACGAGGATGTCTGGACCCAGTGGGTCTCCGATGAGCTGGCCGAAAAGGTGAAGGCCGCCCTCAAATAAGCGCCAACAGCGCCATGGCGGCGGAGGCGGGAACCGCCGCCCGCCATGGCCCATCGCGCTGAAAAGAGGTGAATATGTTCGATTTTCCCGAATTTCTTCGGCTTCCGCTGGCCCAATGGGTGGACCGGGCCATGCAATGGATGCTCCGCAACTGGGGCGCCTTCTTTGACACCCTTGGCGACTTTCTGCTTTGGTTCCTGCTGCGGATGGAGTGGTTCTTTCTGTGGGTGCCCTGGTTCGCTGTGGTGCTTGGCGTGGGCATTGCAGCCTGGCGGCTGATGGGCCGCTGGCACATGGGATTCATTATGGCCGGCATGATGATTCTGATCGGCAGCTTCGGCTACTGGGATCTTGCCATGATGACCCTTGCCCTGGTATCCGGCGCGGTGATCATCTCCCTTGCCGCCGGCGTTCCCATCGGCATCGCCATGTCCCGCAGCGACCGGCTCGAATCGATCATCCGCCCGTTTCTGGACGCCATGCAGACCATGCCCAGCTTTGTTTACCTGATCCCGGTGCTGATGTTCTTCGGCCTGGGCAAGGTGCCGGCCCTGTTCGCCACCATCGTTTATTCCATGCCCCCCATCATCCGCCTGACCAACGTGGGCATCCGCGAGGTTCCGGCCGACGTGGTGGAGGCATCCCGCTCCTTTGGCGCCACGGAGTGGCAAACCCTGATCAAGGTCCAGATCCCCCTTGCCCGGCCCACCATAGTGGTGGGCATCAACCAGACCACCATGATGGCCCTTGCCATGGTGGTGGTGGCCTCCATGATCGGCGCCCGTGGCCTGGGCATGGAGGTACTGCTGTCCATCAACCGGATCGAGGTGGGCCGAGGGTTCGAGGCGGGGCTGTGCATCGTGTTTCTGGCCATCATCATCGACCGGATCACCTACGCCATGGCCACGCGAAAGCGCGTGCCGTGAAACAAAAGACCGGCCATGTGGTGTATATTCCGGGCGTTGCGGATCATCAGATCCGCAACGCCGGGAAGGAAAAGCTGGTCTTTGTCTGCCTCATCCCGTCGGGCGCCCCGGAGTTGTGAGCGTTCCGCGACGGGCCCTGCCGCCGCAAGATGGTGTTTGACAGTTCCGCCAAAAAAGGATAGTCTTATAAGGATAGGCTTTGTAAGCTCCTTGCGAAGTCTATTTTTTATTATCGGCTTTTATTTAAATAGGTTATGCCGCAGGCCGCCCAGCCGGGCGGCTCCGGGGAGAATTTTATGAAACGCACCATCTGGATCATGGCGCTGACGCTCGCCGCGGCTTTTCTGTCCGCCCCGGCTCACAGTATCGCCGCCACCGAAACCACGCTCAACGTGGCCCTGGCCACGGTCCCGGAAACACTCGATCCATCCACCGCAACT
>JAABTE010000239.1 GCA_011390035.1 Desulfobacteraceae bacterium
GGGCACCGAGATCCGCCTGCCCAATCATCTGGGCATCGCCGGAGCGGTGTTCACCTCGGGCCGCTCCGTGAACATCCCCCACGCCTACGCGGACCTGCGGTTCAACCCCGCCTTTGACCGGCAGACCGGGTTTTTCACCCGCTCCATCCTCTGCGTGCCCGTCATAAACAAGGATGGCCGCACCATCGGCGTGACACAGGTGCTCAACAAGCGCGGCGGGCCCTTTACCGACGAGGACGAGTTCCGGCTGCGCACCTTCACCGGTCAGATCGCCATTGCCCTTGAAAACGCCAAGCTCTTCAACGAGATCCAGAACATGAAGAACTACTCGGAGAGCATGCTGGAAAGCATGACAAACGGCGTACTCACCGTGGACGAGGAGGGCAATATCATCACCTGCAACGCCGCTGGCGTGAAGATCATGGAGATGGAACGCAAGGAGGTTCTGGACAAGAAGGCCGAGGAATTTTTCACCGGCGCCAACGCCTGGCTGCTGGACAAGCTGCGCAAGGTCTCCGAGTCCCAGGAGTCCGAGGTGATCGTGGACAAGGAGATGGCCTTCAGCGGCAAGAAAAAGTCGGTCAACCTCACCCTCCATCCCCTGGTGAGCGCCGAGGCCCGCAAGCTGGGCGTCATGGTGATGATCGAGGACATCAGCAACGAAAAGCGGATGAAATCCACCATGTCCCTTTACATGGACGCGGGCATCGCCGATCAGCTTATGGAGGGCGGGGAGCTGGGCGGCAAGAGTACCATCGCCACCGTGCTGTTTTCAGACATCCGCGGCTTCACCACCCTCACCGAGGAGCTGGGGGCCCAGGGCACCGTTTCGCTTCTGAACGAATACTTCACCATCATGGTGGACTGCATTCAGAAGGAGGAGGGCATGCTCGACAAGTTCATCGGCGACGCCATCATGGCCGGCTTCGGTGTGCCCGTGCCCCACGCCGACGACGAGGACCGGGGCCTGCGGGCGGCCATTTCCATGATCGTCAACCTGGACAAGTGGAACAAGGAGCGGCTCTCCCACGGGAAAAAGGCCATCGACATGGGCATAGGCCTGAACACCGACACGGTGGTTACCGGAAATATCGGCTCGCCCAAGCGGATGAACTACACCATGATCGGGGACGGCGTCAACCTGGCCTCCCGGCTGGAGAGCGCCTGCAAGCAGTACTCGGCCCGCATCCTGATCTCCGAATACACGGTGGCAAAGCTCCGGGGCATCTATCGGATGCGGGAGATCGACAAGGTGGTGGTCAAGGGCAAGACCGAGCCGGTGGCCATCTACGAGGTGCTGTATTATCACACCGAGGAGACGTTTCCGAACCTGATGGAGGTGATCAACTACTTCAGGGAGGGGTTGTTGAGCTACCGCGGCCGGCGGTTCGACAAGGCCAACGCCGCCTTCCAGGAGGCCCTCGGCCTGAATCCGGGGGACAAGATGGCCCGCATGTATGTGGAGCGCTGCAACTATCTGATCCAGAACCCGCCGGAGGCGGACTGGAGCGGGGTCTGGGTCATGAAGTCTAAATAATTTCCGCCAATTCGCCCTTCCGCCGCCGCCGGGGTCACTCCGGAGCGCCGGCGCCCTCGGGGGGCAGCACGGTTCTGACCGCCGCGAGCAGCTCGTCCCGGCTGATGGGCTTGGTGAGGGTCATGTCCGCGCCAAAGGTTGCTGCCAGCTCGAGGTATTCCTTTGCCGTGATGCGGCCGCCGCCGGAGATGGCGATAATCTTGACCTCCGGAAAATCCCGCTTCATCTCGATGATGGTCTCGATCCCCTCCTTGTCCGGCATGATCAGGTCGGTTATGATCAGGTCCGGCGGGGCCTTGCGGCACATGGCCAGGGCCTCGTTGCCATCCGCGGCGTCGGATACCTCGTATCCCTCCGTTTCCAGAATGCGTCGGAACAGTTCCCGAATCAGCGCTTCGTCGTCGATGATATGAATGTGCTGCACTGAAGTGATCTCCTTTCACGCCTTTTTTTCCTGAATCGACTCGATGTCCAGTCCAGCAGTCACGTTTTCACGGGCACCCTCCGGCATTCACGGTTTCAAGGGCATCCGCCGGATGGGTTCAAAGAATCAAGATCCCCTAGAGAATTGCAGAAACCGGCGTGGCTGTCAAACCAAAAAAGCGCCCGGGTCGCGGCCCGGCGCGTATTTATCGGGTTTCCGCCGCGCGCCGGCGTCCGACGATTCGCTGGAGCGGCCGGGGGCGGAAGCCCCGCGGCCAGGCCCAGGCCCCCGCCTCGGCGGTGAGCATGGCCGCCAGTATCAGGCCGGCCCCGATGGACTGGCGCGGGGCCAGCAGCTCTCCGGCGATGAAATAGCCGAAAAAGACCGATGCCGCCGGCTCCATGGCGTACAGCAGCGCGGCCTTGGTTGGGGTGGTGTATTTCTGAAGCCCCGTCTGGATCAGAAAGCACAGCACCGTGGCCAGCACACCCGTGATCAGCACCGCGCGGATCAGGGACGGGCTCAGGGTGGCGGGCCAGGCGTCCGCCTCCAGCCACAGGGAGAGCCCGCCGGAAAGGGCCAGCACCACGCCGATCTGCGCCAGGGTGAGCAGGTACGGGTCGTGCCGCCGGGACAAAGGGTCCATCCAGATGATATGGATGGAGCAGAACACTGAGCAGAGCAGGGCGCACAGCTCCCCCCAGGACAGGCTCAGCCATCCGGAATCCAGCGTGATCAGCCCCAGGCCGCAGGCGGCCATGGCCACCCCGGCCACGGCGGCGGAATGGGGCCGCTTTTTCAGCATCAGGGCGGAAAGGATGGGCACGAAGATAACATACAGCCCGGTGATAAAGGCCACCGCCGAGGCCGATGCGTGGCGCAGGGCGAAGGTTTGAAGGGCAAAGACGATAAACAGGCAGCTTCCCAGCCGCGCACCGTCCTTCAGCAGGCCCGGCGCGCGGCGGTGGAAACGGGGCGCGCAGATGACCGACAGCAGCGCGAAGGCCACCCCGAAGCGAAGGAACAGAAAATAGAATGTGGGCGCCTCCGCCATGGCCCCCTTGACGATGATGTAGGTGCTTCCCCAGATGAGCGCGGCCAGCAGCAGGGCGCCGTCGGCCGCGAATTCACGGGTCTTGTGGCTGATCATGTTCCTAGGATTTCATCCCTTTGCGTGTTTTCGTCATGGTGCCTGCCCCAGGGTGTGGGCGGCCAGCAGGCTGCCGCGCCAGTAGTCGTTTTCCGGCCGGGCGAAATAGGCCCTGAAGAGGGCCAGGCTTTCGGCCCGCATCACGTTTGGCGTTATGCGTATCGGACGTTGTTTATACAAAGGCGCGACATTTGTCAAATCGAATCGGGTGGCCCCGCCCATTACGTCCTCGTAGGCCCATGCCACCCGGCCCACGCCGGTCAGCATCAGGGCCGCCAGACACATCAGGCACGGCTCCATGGTGGAATAGGCCGTCACCCCGGCCGGCGCCGGCGCGTGGGGGATTTCCGCCATCCGTCGAAGGGCCATGATCTCGGCGTGGTCCACCTCGTTGGGCCGGCCATGGGCGGTGCCGGAGCGCCGGCCGTCGGCGATGATCCGGCCGTCGTGGACCAGCACGCATCCCACGGGAAATTCCCCGGCGTCCAGGGCCGAGCGGGCAAGCTCCAGGGCCGCTTTCATGAAATGGGCGTCATCGTTCATGGCATTGGATCTTTCATGGCGCCGGGCCTGTCGTTTCTCAATGGGCGGTCATTTTTACCAGGGCTTCGGGTTGTCGGGTTACCGGGTTGTCGGGGCTTTACGCGATGCGGCAGACGGTGTCGTCGCAGGGGCAGGCGCCTTCCACTTCATAGGCATAGGCGATCCGGGCCTCCAGGGCCAGCCGGTCCGGCGGCAGGGGCCGCGGAGACCATTGCGCCATCCGTGCGGCCAGGTCCTCCCGGTGGGGAATGGCCGACAGCCCCTCGGCCATCACCTGGCCGCTGTCTCCGGCCACCACCTCCGCGGACCGACCGTTGGTTGCCACCACCACGGGAACATGCGCCCCTGCCACCAGCCGGGCCGCGGCCAGGGCAGGCCGCCGGCGGGTCACCAGGGAGCCGGGGCCGTATTTGATCACCATGGCCACCCGGCCGTCCATCCGGATGATGAAATCCACCGGTATCCGCCCCTTCCGGTCCCCGGCCG
>JAABTE010000240.1 GCA_011390035.1 Desulfobacteraceae bacterium
GGGAGGTGTTCATGCGGGTGATGGGCGCGGGGCCCCGGGACTTGGCCATGCGGCTGCTCTACGATGTCTGCCATAACATCGCCAAGAAGGAAATCCACATGGTGGAGGGGCGGGAGCGGACGCTTTGCGTTCACCGGAAGGGCGCCACCCGGGCCTTCGGCCCCGGCCATCCTTCGCTTCCGCCGGATTACCTCGCAACGGGCCAGCCCATCATCATCCCTGGCGACATGGGCAGGGCCTCTTATGTGCTGGCGGGAACGGAGACGGCCATGGCTGAGACCTTCGGCTCCACCTGCCATGGGGCGGGCCGGGCGCTCTCCCGCAAGGCGGCCAAGAAGGCGGCGAAGGGCCGGATCATTCATCAGGAGCTGGCGGACCGGGGCATTCTGGTGCGCTGGACCGGTCGGGGCACCCTGGCAGAGGAGATGCCGGAAGCTTACAAGGACATATCTCAGGTGGTGGAGGTGGCCCATGGCGCGGGCATTTCCCGGAAGGTGGCCCGGCTCCGGCCTCTGGCAGTGGTGAAGGGATAGCTTTTTTTCAGGTTTCCGCAGATAACCTCTTGAAAGTTTCCACAGATAACCTCTTGATAGTTTTCGTAAATAATCTCTTGAAGGTTTCCGTAAATAACTTCTTGAAAGACAAAGCGATATGGATTTGATGCAAGCGGCTTTCCTGGGCATTGTCCAGGGGCTGACCGAATTTTTGCCGGTGAGCAGCTCCGGCCATCTGGTGCTGTTTCGGAATTTTCTGGGGCTCAGCGAGCCGGCGCTGTTTTTCGACATCAGCGTGCATGTGGGCACGATGACGGCGGTGATCCTGTTTTTCCGAAAGGATCTGGCCGCCATGGCCTCGGCCATTATGGGGGCGTTGGGCCGCCGCCGGCCCCGGATTGGAGGGAGCCGGCGCGATGAGAGCGGGCCCGGCTTGACCCCTTGCTGTGGGAAGGACCATGGCGGGAGCGGACATAATGGGAGCGGGACCCATGAGACGCGGGAGAGCATCGCGGCCCCGGGGGCCAGAGCGGTTCCAGATGCGCGGTTCGCCCTGCTCATCGTGGTGGGCACCATTCCCACGGCCTGCATCGGGCTGCTGTTTCACGGCGTGGCGGATCGGCTCTTTAACTCCGTGGCGCTTGTGGGCTGGATGTTGATTATTACGGGACTGCTGCTGTGGCTCACTCGGCGGGTGGGGCGTGACGGCAACGGCCGACCCTTCCTGACCGCCCGTGACGCCCTGGTCATCGGCCTGGTTCAGGGGCTTGCCATCCTGCCGGGGATTTCCCGGTCCGGCTCCACCATCTCCGCCGGGATGTTCCTGGGCGTTGCCCGGGAGACGGCGGCCCGGTATTCCTTCCTTCTTTCCATTCCAGCGATCCTGGGGGCCGAGGCCCTGGCCCTGCGGGACCTGGCGCTGGGCGCGGTGACGGTGAACGCGGCCGTGCTGATGGGGGCGCTGACCGCGGCGGTGACGGGATACATGGCGCTGACGCTGCTTCTGTATGTGATTCGAAAGGGCCGCCTTTATCTTTTCGCCCCTTATTGCTGGCTTGTGGGCGTGGCGGCGCTGATCGCCGGCTGATCCCGGCCGCCGCCATTCCTGTTTCCGAAGATGTCGAATCCAAACTCTAAGCTGACTCCGAACTTCAGGCTCAACCCGAACCCTATGATGCCGGAAGAGCAGAATTTATCTTATAATGTTCCGATATAGCCCTGCCAACGGGCTTTTGGAACCCAAAAAAAGCGCAGATTCTTTATCGCCGGCTCCTGTGCTGAAAGGTCTGACATGAACAAATCTATTTTCCGGGAATACGACATCCGGGGCATCGCCGGAGAGGATATGAATGAAGCGGACGTGGAAGCGCTGGGCCGGGCCGTCGGCACGCTGCTGAGGCGCCGGGGCGCCTCTGGCCTGTCTGTGGGGCGGGATTGCCGCCTGTCCTCCGAAGCCTATGCCGACGCGCTGATCACCGGCCTTTTGGCGGTGGGTTGCGATGTGATCGACATCGGCGTCTGCCCCACGCCGGTGCTGTATTTTTCCATCCACCATTTAAAGACCGATGGCGGCGTGATGGTGACCGCCAGCCATAACCCGCCGGAATACAATGGCTTCAAGATCTGCCACGGCCTTGAATCGGTCCATGGCGCGGACATCGGATTGATTCGGGACCTGATCGAGGCCGGCGATTTCGAGACCGGCCAGGGTTCCCGACAGCGGAACCCTTCCGTCGTGGATGCCTACCGAAGCCATCTGATGGCGTCCATTTCTTTCAGTCGGCCCCTGAAGGTGGGGGTGGACGCGGGCAACGGAACGGCGGGCGTGGTGGCGGCGCCGCTGCTTCGGGATCTGGGCTGCGCCGTAACGTCGCTTTACTGCGAGATGGACGGCCGCTTTCCGAACCACGAGGCGGACCCGACGGTGCTGTCCAACATGACAGACCTGATCCACCGGGTGCGCGTCGAGGGGCTGGATCTTGGCATCGGATTTGACGGCGACGGCGACCGCATCGGCGTGGTGGACGAAAAGGGCGGCATCATCCATGGCGACCGGCTGATGATCCTGTTCGCCCGGGAGATCCTGTCGCGCAAGCCGGGGGCGGTTTTTGTCTCCGAGGTCAAGTGCTCAAAGGTGATGTATGACGAGATCGAGCGGCTGGGCGGCAAGGCCGTGATGTGGAAGACGGGCCATTCGCTCATCAAGAAGAAGATGAGGGAGACGGGCGCGGCTCTGGCCGGCGAGATGAGCGGCCACATGTTCTTTGCGGACCGGTATCTGGGCTATGACGACGCCATCTACGCGGCCTGCCGGCTTCTGGAAATCCTGTCTGCCGCGGACAGGCCCCTGTCGGCCCTGCTGTCTGACATTCCGGAGACCTTCAACACGCCGGAGATCCGCGTGGATTGTCCGGATTCGGAGAAGTTCGCGGTGGTCGCGGGCGCGGTCGAATATTTCAGGGAGCGGTATCCGGTGATCGATATCGACGGCGTCCGGGTACTCTTTGATGACGGCTGGGGGCTGGTGCGGGCATCCAACACCCAGCCGGCGCTGGTGCTGCGGTTCGAGGCGGAAAGCCCGGAGCGGCTGGCGGAGATTCGGAAGATGGTGGAGGCGGTGGTGGCCGACTGCAAGGAAAAGGCGGCGGCCGCGGGGAGCTGAAAGGCGGCCGCGGGGAGCTGAAAGGCCGCTGCGGGGAGCTGAAAGGCCCCCGCCGATCCATCATTTCGCGTTGGGGATAAACAGCGCCTTGTCCAGCAGCTTGAAATCCCTGATAAGTCCCCGCGCCCTTTCCGCCGTGATCCAGTCTATGAACTTGACGGCCAGATCATGCCTCGCCCTCGGGCAGTTGGCCGGATTGATGGCGATGACGCTGTATTGATTCCTCAACATATCGTCGCCCTCCACCAGAATCTTCAGGTGCGGATTGCCGCCGGCATTGGCCTCGTACTTGACGCAGGTGCCCCGGTCGGTCATGGTGTAGCCATCCCGCTCGGCCGCGATATTGATGGTGGCGAGCATGCCCTGGCCGGTTTGCACATACCATGCCTCCTTTTCGGGCAGGTCCTTTCCGGCGGCCTTCCACAGTGAGATTTCCTTCTTGTGCGTGCCGCTGTTATCGCCCCGGCTCACGAAGGTCGCCGCCTTTTCCCGAATCTTGTCCAGGGCGCCGGCAACCGACATGCCCTTAACGCCCGCGGGGTCCCCGTCGGGGCCGATGATCACGAAATCGTTATACATAATCTCCCGCCGATCCACCCCGAAACCGCTTTCGACGAAAGCTATTTCCGCCGCCGGCGCGTGGACTATCAGCGCATCCACGTCGCAGTTTTCCCCCAGCTTCAGGGCCTTGCCCGTTCCCGTGGCCGTCCAGCGCAGCTCCACGCCCGTGTCCGCCTGAAAGGCCGGGGCCAGGGTGTCCAGCAGTCCGGTGTTGTCCGTGCTGGTGGTGGTGGCCATCATCAACACCTGGGTTTCGGCGGGGGCGGAGGCCGCAAGGGCCAGTATCATGGGGATCGTCAGCGGCAGCCATTTCATCTTTTTCATGCGCATTCTCCTTTCGCCTGGCTTGCTTATAAAACCGGAACCGTCCCATTCATGGGGCCGGCAAGGCCAGTTAATAGGAA
>JAABTE010000241.1 GCA_011390035.1 Desulfobacteraceae bacterium
GGCCGTGGACTCGTGGCGCTGCTGGGCGTCGGAAAGGGGGATGATGCCGCCGCCGCCGATTTTCTGGCGGAAAAGATCGTGAACCTGCGCATCTTTTCCGACGAAGAAGGAAAGATGAACCGCTCGCTGCTGGACATCGGCGGCGCCCTGCTGGTGGTCTCCCAGTTCACCCTGCTGGGTGACTGCCGAAAGGGACGGCGGCCCTCCTTTATAAACGCCGCCCCGCCCGAGGTGGCCGAATCGCTCTATGAGCGCTTTATTCAGCGGGCCCGATCCCTCGGCGCGACGGTGGAAACAGGGCGGTTCGGGGCGATGATGGCCGTTTCCCTGGTCAATGACGGACCCGTGACATTGATTCTGGAGAGCCCTTAGTTCTTCTTTGGCATTTTAAACGCCAGATTTTATTGAGAATTAACACTTGTAGCCACAATAAGGCTAAAGTCAGTAATAACAAGTAGAAGTGGTTAGCATATATATGACGAACACATTAAAATCAATGTCTTGTTTCATCCTGACCATGGCTCTGACCATGGCCCTTGCCATGGTCATGGCGCCGACGCTCTTTGCAGCCGGGGGCCATCCGGCGGTCGGGGGCCATCCGGCGGCCGCGGCCACTTCCGGTATCGACTGGTCGGACGTCGCCCGCCGCATCGGCCCGGGGGACTCGGTTCTGGTGGCCGCGCCGGACGGGGCGATCCTCTTTTCCAAAAACGCCGACGCCCTCCGCGCCCCCGCCTCCACGCTAAAGGTACTCACGGCCCTGGTGGCCCTGTCTCGGCTGGGGATCGATTTTCGTTTTGAAACAGAGTTTTATCTGTCTCCGGCTGGGGATCTGAAGATCAAGGGCCACGGCGACCCGCTGCTGATTTCCGAGGTCATCGCCCAAATGGCCGCGGGGCTTTCGGAAAAGATATCGACCTACGCCGACCTGGCGCTGGACAACACCCATTTCGCCCCGATCCGCATCCCCGGCGTCACCACCACGGACAACCCCTACGACGCCCCCAACGGCGCCCTGTGCGCCAACTTCAATACCGTCTTTTTCAAGCGTGGGCATAGCGGGCTGGAAACGGCCGAGCCGCAGACCCCCCTGCTGCCCTTCGCCATCGAGCGCATCCGGGCCAGGGGAGCCCGTAACGGCCGGATCATTTTGTCTCAGGAGCGGGACGACACCACCCTGTATGCGGGCGAACTGTTTCGATATTTTCTGCGGAAGGCGGGAGTTGCCGGCGGCAAGACGATCCGGCTGGGCAAGGTGGAGCCCACCGACAGGCTGATCCTGCGCCAGGCGTCGCCCTTTGCCCTGACGGACGTGATTGCCCGGCTCATGGCGCACTCCAACAACTACATCGCCAACCAGTTGCTGACAACGGCCGGCGTGGCGGCATACGGCCCCCCGGGCACCCTGGAAAAGGGGGTGGCGGCGGCCCGGAACTACGCGGAGGCCATCCCGGAGCTGAAGGGCATCCGGATCGCCGAGGGCTCCGGCATCTCAAGGGAAAATCGGATCTCTGCCGTCATGATGCACCGGCTCCTGCGGGAATTCGCCCCCTATCGGCACCTGATGACACAGGAAGGGCCGGCCCGGTTCAAGACCGGAACCCTTAGCGGGGTAAGCGCCCGGGCCGGCTACATCACGGCCGCCGATGGAGGCGATTACCCGTTCGTGGTATTCATGAATACGCCGGGAAGGTCGGCAGAGGCGGTGATGGGGCGGATTGTTCGGGCTCTACGATGAATCTCTGAACTGCGGATGTTTTCCCCTCTCTCGCCTGATGTATTGATTTACGAAGATGTTCAGCATTCGCAGGGTTGGATAGCAGATATGCGGTTCAGACCATCCCGACCCGCCGGCGGCCTGCCGCTGGTGATGGAAGCATACGCGCTATGATTGTGGATCGACTCGAAATTCTCCGCGGAAACCGAAAACCAGGTGATGTTCTCATCCGCCTTGAGCTGCACGGCGATGTCCCGCACGATGTCTTCGACGAACTTGGGGTTCTCGAAGCCGCGCTCGGTGACGCATTTTTCATCCACCCGCTTTAAAATGGAATAGACATCGCAGGAGGCGGCGTGTTCCACCAGCTCGATCATGTCCTCCATCCAGATAAAGCGCTTGAACCGGATGGCCAGGCGCACCTCGCCGCGCTGGTTGTGGGCGCCGCATTCGCTGATCTCCTTCGAGCAGGGGCAGACCGAGGAGATGGGCACCACCACCTCGGAGATCAGGTCCACATTGCCCATTGCGTCGCTGGAGCCGATGATGGAACAGGTGTAGTCCATCAGGCCGGGGGCCTCGCTGACGGGGGCGCGCTTTTCGATGAAATAAGGGAAGGTCACCTCCACATGGGCGGAGGCGGCGTTCAGATGTGCCTTCATCTGATCCAGGATTACGGCGAACTTCTTTAAGGATACTTCCTGGCGGAAGATGTTGATCATCTCCACGAATCGGCTCATGTGGGTGCCCTTGTACTTGTCGGGCAGGTCCACATACATGTTGATGGTGGCCACCGTCTGCTGGAATCCGTTCTGCCGGTCCAGAACGGTGATGGGATAGCGAAGGTTCTTGATCCCGACCTTGTCGATGGGCAGGTTCCGATGGTCCGGCTGGTTTTGCATGTCGATCATGGCTTGAGCAGATATTCCGGTTTCACATGGCTCATGGCTCTGAAAATGTTGCCCCGGATCTTTCGGTTAGATCGGTAGAGCTGATTGAGCATCTGTTTGATTTCACTTCTTTTCGAGGTTCCGGAACTGGGGCAAGGGTTGATAAAGTCCGGAAAGCCTTGGGCCCTGGCAAACGCCCTTATATCACGCTCGCCGGAAAAAGCCAACGGTCTTATCACCCGGAACCGCCCGTGGAAAAAGGACTGGACCGGCATCATGGTGCTGGTCTCTCCCGAATAGAGGATGTTCAGGAAAAAGGTCTCGATCAGGTCGTCCTTGTGGTGGCCGAGGGCGATCTTGGGGCAGTCCAGCTCGTCGGCGATCTCGAAGAGGCGCTTGCGCCGCAGGCGGGAGCAGAGAAAGCAGGGGTTTTCCCGGTTTTTTTCGCTGTGGCTCACCACCCCGTAATCGGTGTGTTCCACCCGCGGGGCGAATCCGGCGGCGGCGGCAAATTCGGTCAGGGCGTCGGCGTAGCCGCCGGGAAAGCCCGGATCGATGTGGACGGGGTGAAGGGTGTAATGGATGGGGGCCCGGCGCCGCAGGTCATCGAGCATCCACAGCAGGGTGAGGCTGTCCTTGCCGCCGGAAAGCGCCACCAGCACCCGGTCCCCATCCGAAAGCATTTCGTAGTGTCCAAGGGCCCTGCCGAAATCCTTACGCAGGGCCCGATGGGCCGAGGATGCCGCCCCCATTGGTTTCCTTAAGGAGCGCGCTTCAGGTGGATTCCGACAGACCCACCAGCTCCGGCTTTCGCAGCTTCACCTTGCCGGCGGCGATCTCCCGCAACGCCACAACGATATCCTCGTTCTTGGGGGAGCTGACCAGATATTCCGAGCCCTCCCGGATCTGGCGAACTCTTTTGGCCACCATATGCACCAGCAGGAACCGGTTGGGAACCTGCCGCAGGCAATCTTCTACGGTAATGCGCGCCACAGCGACCTCCTTGGTAAGTGTTGCAATCCATTCCTAAAGCCCTCGTGAAGCGGGCCGCCTGATGGAACAGCGAAGATGACAGGGGCAATCTTCTACAGAATCTCCACCAGCTCATAGCAGCGCCGTCCGCCGGGAGCGTTGAGCGCCACCTCGTCGCCGGAGCGCTTGCCCAGCATGGCCCGCCCGAGGGGCGAGGAGACGGAGATGCGCCCCTGCTCAATGTCCGACTCGTCCGGCCCCACCAGTTGATAGACCACGTCCTCGCCGGTGTCCACGTTCTCAAGCACCACCCGGACGCCGAACACCACCCGATCCTTGGGCAGATTGTCCGGATCGATGATTTCGGCGTTGGCCAGCTTGAACTCCAGATCGCCTATGCGGGCCTCAAGGAAGCCCTGGCGGTCCTTGGCCGCCTCGAATTCGGCGTTTTCAGACAGGTCCCCGTGGGCCCGGGCCTCCTCAATGGCCTTGATGTTCTCCGGCCGGGCCACGCTCTTTAAGTGATCGAGTTCC
>JAABTE010000242.1 GCA_011390035.1 Desulfobacteraceae bacterium
CACCTTCTATAAACCCGAGCTGGCCGGCATGATCGACCCGGAGCGCATCGAGGGCAAGGCGGAGCTGTTCCTCGATTTCGAGGACCGCTGCACCCTCTTCGATACCCTGATCCTGTGCCGCTTTTACCGGGATTTTTACCCGTGGGAGGAGCTGGGCCGGGTGATCGAGATGACCACCGGCATGGCCCTTGACAAGGACGGCCTGCGCCGCATGGCCGCCGCCGTCACTGACAACACCCGGCGGTTCAACATCCGCGAGGGCCTCACCCGTGCCGACGACCGGCTGCCGGACCGGCTGGTGAAGGAACCCCTCAAGGACGGCCGGGGCATCACCGCCGAGCAGGTGGACCTCCTGGTGAGCGATTATTACCGGCTGCGGGGATGGAGCCCGGAGGGCGTCCCCACGGGAGAAAAATAGGGACCGCCCCACTCCGGGGGAAAGCGCGCCCCGCCGGGGGAAAGCGCGCCCCTACCGGGGGAAAGCGTGCTCCTACCGGGGGAAAGCATCCCCCTACGGGGGAAAAGGAAAGACGTTGAGAGGACCCATTTGGCCATGAAAAGCGAAAAGATAATGGACCTGAGCGAAGCCATCCGCCGCTTCGTCAAGCCGGGGGATCACATCTCCATCGGCGGCTTTACCCTCAACCGCAACCCCATGGCAGCCGTTTACGAGATCATCCGCCAGGGGATAGACGGCCTGCACCTGTATGCCCACTCCAACGGGCAGGGCGTGGATGAGCTGATCGGCGCCGGCTGCGTCTCCCGCCTGGAGATCGCCTACGGCGGCACCGGCCGCTTCGCCCCCACCTGCATCCGCTTTAAAAAGGCGGCCCAGGAGGGTCTTCTGGCGGTGGAGGACTATTCCAACTATCAGATGACCCTCCGGTTCATGGCCGGCGCCATGGGCGTTCCCTTCCTGCCCACCCGCTCCGGCCTGGGCACGGACCTGATCGAAAAATGGGGCTTTTCCCCCGAAACCCGCGCCGCGGACCCCCGGCTGCCGAATGACAAGCTCAAGGTGATGGACAACCCTTTCGGCAACTGGGGCGATGTTCCCAGGGTGGTGCTGGTGCCGGCCATCAATCCGGACGTGACCATCATCCACGTTCAGAAGTCCGGCCCCAAGGGCACCTCCCGCATCGAGGGCCTGCCCTTCAGCGACGTGGAGCAGGCCAAGTCGGCCCGCCACCTGATCGTCACCTGCGAGAAAATCGTTGAGACCGATGACCTGCGGGACGCCCCGGAGAGCAACCAGATCCCCTTCTTCTGCGTGGACGCCGTGGTGGAGGCGCCCCACGGCGCCTATCCCACGGCCTGCTACCGCCATTACGATTATGATCCGGTCTATCTGAACGACTACCGGAAATACGCATCCGACGACGCCCTTTACGCCGACTATCTGCAACGCTTCATCCGGGGCGTGAAGGATCACGCCGGCCTGATCGGGCTGATCGGGCAGGAGCGGATCAAGGCCATCGCCGCCGATCCCCGCACCGGCTATGCCACGGGGCTGGACCGGAAGTAGGGATAAGTGATAAGGGGAAGGGCTTGAATCCTGATTCAAAAAAAGAACTGAACTAAAAGAACTGAACTGAAAGGACGGAACCAAAAG
The DNA here is from genome assembly GCA_011390035.1 of Desulfobacteraceae bacterium. GTDB lineage: Bacteria > Desulfobacterota > Desulfobacteria > Desulfobacterales > JAABSP01 > JAABTE01. The sequence goes on from JAABTE010000242.1 coordinate 1,613, forward strand.
GCACCCCATCATGGCCGACTATACCTTAAGAGAACTCATGACCATCGTGGCGGCCCGTGAAATCCGGGACGGCGACATCGTCTTCTGCGGCACGGGCATCTCCATGGTGGCCGCCATGGCCGCCAAGCACATCAGCGCCCCCAACAGCGTCATCTTCTTTGAAACCGGCGCCATCGATTCAAAGCTCGAGGAGGTGCCCATGGCCGTGGCGGACCCGCGGGTCATGTTTCACACCTCCGTCAACGGCAGCCTGGCCGACGCCTTTGCCACCATGCAGAATCGCTTCACCGGCAAAAAGGTGGTGGGCGTGATGGGCGCGGCCCAGATCGACCCCTACGGCAACCTCAACTCCACCGTCATCGGCGACTACCGGCAGCCCCGGGTCCGGTTTTCCGGCAGCGGCGGCGCCTGCGACGTGGCCTCCTTTGTCAGCCGCACCATCATCTTCATGCAGCACGAAAAGCGAAAGTTCGTCCAGAAGCTCGACTACATGACCAGCCCCGGCTGGCTGGACGGCCCCGGCGCCCGTGGCCGGGCCGGCCTGTCCGACGATAGCGGCCCGGCCGCCGTGATTACGAACATGGCGGTGATGCGTTTTGACAGCCATACGAAGCGAATGTATCTTGAAGGCTGTTATCCCGGTATTTCAAAGGAAAAAATCGTGGAAAACACCGGGTTCGAGGTGGATGCGTCCCACGCCGAGGAAGTGGCTCCGCCCACGGAGGCGGAGTTGCGGATTTTAAGGGAAAGGTGTGATCCGCAGGGGCTGATATTGGGTTAATTTCGGCATTGCAACGCTCCGCCTCGGCACGCGCTATCACGTCAGATGGTTTTGAAAAGCTCATTAACGCCACGTCTCGGGCTACGCCGATTTGGTTGTCTTCAGGAAATTTTCAAATTCGGAAAGATCCTGTTTCAGCAGCGGCTTCATCTGGTGATATTTTTTTTCTAGAAAATCAAGCTTGTCCCAATCATATTCAAGCTGGAAATAATGCCGCTTGAAATGCCTGAAGCGCATCAATTCCAGCAGAATGGCGTGGGTCTTTTCCGATATGACCGACTTTCGGACGCCCTCGATATTGAGCGTCATCTTGTGCAGAAGCTCCGTGTGCCATCGGTCGGAGCGAAGCGAGTTTTCAAAGTGGCCTGAAACCCGAAAGAAAAAGGTTTCAAGGCAGGTATAGGCATCGGCCAGCACCTGGGCCAACACGATGGCGGAAACTTGGCGTTTCCCCAGAGCCGGAAACTCATTCTGTTTGAAGTCGTTATAAAAGCTGTCGATCTTATCGAGGATCAGTCGCGTTTTGTTCAGTTCCTCGATCAGTTCGGGTATCGGCCGCTCCCCTTTCATAAATCAGTCTTCCTTTCCTGTAAATGGCTTCGGCGTGAATGGGATCGATCTTTTCCATCTGTATGAGGTCGAGAGGAAATTCGGTCAATCTTTCCGCATCCCCCAGCATCCGGAAATAGTCTTCAGGGGAAAGGATCCCCTCGACTGCGATATCAATATCGGATATCTCTGAAAATCTGTCCTCGTGGAGCAATGAGCCCCATTGGTAGATCCGGCTGGGCTTGTAACGCTCGATCAGCAGCGCCACGATGTTTTCAAAATCCCTTCGCGCTCGATACAGTCGCTGCCTGTTTTCGCGCCGCCTTTTCTCCGCTTTGGCCCGAAGAAAGGCGCTGGCCGCCTTATAATCAAAGTCATCTTTCATGATCCGGTCTTTCAAAAGGCATTTATTCTCCCTTGCCGATCCGCCGTCATCCCTCCCTTACTCGCATTTTAGCACGGATTGTCCGTTGGAAAAAGCATTTCAATCGGCTTGAGCCGCCGCCTCGGCCCCGGCGATTCTTCCGAACACGACGCACTCCGGCAGCGCGCATCCCCCTAAGCGGCTGGCGCCGTGGATGCCGCCCACAACCTCCCCGGCGGCCAGGAGGCCGGGGATGGGCCGGCCATTCAGGTCCAGAACCCGGGCCCTGGCATCGATGGCCACGCCGCCGGCGGTATAATGAACCTTTGGCCACAGGCGGATGGCATAATAGGGCAGGGCGGCTACGGGAGGCGTCCCGGCATCGATGGGCTTGCCAAGGGGATCGGGCGATCCCTCTCCGATGGCCCGATTGTAGTCGGCCACCGTTTCTTCCAGGGCATTGGGCGGCATTCCGTGGGCGGCGGCCAGTTCCCACAGGCTTTCAAAGCGCCGCGCCTTGCCGGACTTCAGGCATTGCGCCAGGCTTTCCGGGTCCAGCTTGGCGCCGGCCGAGTCGATGATGCCCACGCACGGGTGGCCGGCGGCCAGGATGGCGTCGCCCCGCTGGCGGCGATCCCCCCATTCGTTGACGATGCGGCCGCGATCATCCCCTCGGCCGTGGCGCCCTTGTGATTGGTCGTTTCAACGGCCGCGCCCAGCGCCGGGTTTCGCATCATCCGAAACGCCACGTCTCGGGCTACGCCGATTTGGTTGTCTTCAGGAAAT
>JAABTE010000243.1 GCA_011390035.1 Desulfobacteraceae bacterium
GAGGATGCCGACGAGGATGTGGATGATCTGACGCCGGAGGCTCCGTCATCCGTCATGGATGATCCCCTCATGGATGATCCCCTCATGAACGATTCACTCATGGACGATCCACTCATGAACGATTCACTCATGGATGATCCCTTCATGGATGATCCCCTCATGGACGGGGCGGACGCCGTGAATACCGGAGCTTCGGAGGCGGACGCGACGGCGGAGGCCGGTGACCTTGAGCAAGACGATGGCACATCGTCGGCCTTTCTGCAAACCGCCCTGTTCCCGGATGACCTTCCAGACGAGATGGGACAGATCGACGAGAAGAAGGAGCGGGATCTTTTAAGCCTCATCGAGATGGATCTGGGCGGCGAGGCCGTGGACATGGAGGAACCGGTGGCGGATGCCGAGACCTACATGGAAGATGCCCTTAAAGGGAGTCAGGCCCAGGAACCGAAGCCGGAGATCGCAGAAAGCCCGGAAGGGAAGATTGAAGCCCCATCGGACGGCGAGACACCCGCCATGGCCGACATCTCCCAGGACCGGCTGGAGGCGGCCCTTGAGCGGGTGGTGCGGAAGGTCTTTGCCGAAAAGATCGAAAACATCCTGTACGAGGCCATCGAAAAGGCCGTGGCCAAGGAACTGAGCAAGATCCGGGATCTGCTGATCCCCGACGCCGACGGCGGCCAATAGGAGCGGTGCCGGCCGGCCATGTTGCCGCGCCGGCATACCTTATATATATGTATCCCATTTAGACGCATGGCATGAACATCCCATTGCCTCGCCAGAACCTGGCGACATGAACCCGACAGGAACAGATCCAGAATCTGGCGATATGAACACGACAGGAGCAGATATTGTATGAGCAGTCACCCTCTTGACAAGTCCTACGAACCCCATGAAGTGGAAAAACGCTGGTACGAATACTGGGAATCGGAAAAGCTGTTTTCAGCCAGGGACACAAGCGATAAGAAGCCCTTTTCCATTGTCATCCCGCCGCCCAACGTCACCGGCGTGCTGCACATGGGCCATGCGCTGAACAACGTGCTTCAGGACATATTGTGCCGATACCGCCGGTTGAAGGGCGACAACGTCCTGTGGATGCCCGGCACCGATCACGCCGGCATCGCCACCCAGAACGTGGTGGAAAAGAACCTGGCCACCCAGGGGCTGGACCGGCACGCCCTGGGGCGGGAAAAGTTCATTGAGACCGTCTGGCAATGGCGGGAAAAATACGGCGGGGCCATCATCAACCAGCTCAAGCGGCTGGGAGCCTCCTGCGACTGGAACCGTGAGCGGTTCACCATGGACGAGGGGCTGTCGAAGGCGGTGCGCCGGGTCTTTGTGGATCTGTATCATGAGGGCTTGATCTACCGGGGCGATTACATCATCAACTGGTGTTCGCGTTGCCACACGGCCCTGGCGGACCTGGAGGTGGAACACGAGGATCATGAAGGCCGGCTGTATCACATCCGCTATCCGTTCGCCGGCGGAGGGGGCGCGGATCCGTCCGCGGGCATCGTGGTGGCCACCACCCGGCCGGAGACCATGCTGGGGGATACGGCGGTGGCGGTCCACCCGGAAGACGAGCGGTATGCGAGCCTGACGGCGACATCGGTGGTACTGCCGCTGATGGACCGGGAAATTCCCATCATACGGGACACCTATGTGGATCTTTCCTTCGGCACGGGCGGGCTGAAGGTGACGCCGGCCCATGACCCCAACGACTTTGAGATCGGCCGCCGCCACAACCTTGAAGTCATCAAGGTGATCGGCGACGACGGGAAGATGACCCCCGAAGCCGGCCGGTACGCGGGCATGGACCGGTTCGCCTGCCGGGAAGCGGTGACAAGAGACCTGACGGAGCGGGGCCTTCTGATCAAGGTCGATCCGCACCCCCACGCCATAGGCCACTGCTACCGCTGCCACACTGTGGTGGAGCCGAACCTGTCGCGCCAGTGGTTCGTCAGCGCCGGCCCGCTGGCCAAAAAGGCGGCGGACGCGGTGCGCTCCGGCGAAACGCGGATCGTTCCGGACATGTGGAACGCCACCTATTTCGACTGGCTGGACAACATCAGGGACTGGTGCATCTCCCGGCAGATCTGGTGGGGTCATCAGATCCCGGCCTGGACCTGCGGCGGTTGCGGCGAGCTGATCGTCCGAACCGATGATCCGGACCGGTGCCCCAAGTGCGGCGGCGGGGAGCTGGTTCAGGAGTCCGACGTTCTGGACACCTGGTTCAGCTCGGCCCTGTGGCCCTTTTCCACCATGGGATGGCCGGATGAGACGCCGCTTCTCAAGACCTTCTATCCCACCTCGACGCTGGTGACCGGCTTTGACATCCTCTTCTTCTGGGTGGCCCGCATGATGATGATGGGCATCCACTTCATGAAGGAGGCGCCCTTCAAGGACGTTTACGTCCACGCCCTGGTGCGGGACGAGGAGGGCAAGAAGATGAGCAAGTCCAAGGGCAACGTCATAAACCCTCTGGACGTGATGGATAAATACGGCACCGACGCCTTCCGCTTCACCCTGGCCGCCTTTGCCGCCCAGGGCCGGGACGTGAAGATGTCAGAGCGGCGGGTGGAGGGCTATCGCCACTTTATCAACAAGCTGTGGAACGCGGCCCGGCTGTCCCTGATGCACCTTGCCGACGACTGCCCGCGCTTTCCAGAGGGAGCGGCGGCCGGCGCCCTGTCCCTGCCGGATCGGTGGATTCTTTCCCGGCTGCGCCAGGTTACGGGGGACGCGGCCTCGGCCCTGGACACCTACCGGTTCAACGACGCCGCCGGCACCCTGTACCAGTTCATCTGGCACGAGTTCTGCGACTGGTACCTCGAGGCCATCAAGCCCACCCTCTACGGCCAGAACGGCGAGGCTGAAAAGGAAAAGACCCTGGGCGTGCTGTGGCGGGCGCTGCGGGATATTCTGGTGCTGCTGCATCCCTTCGCCCCCTTTGTCACCGAGGAGATCTGGCACAAGCTGCCGGAAACGAGCGGCTCCATCATGCCCGCCGCCTTCCCGACGGATGATCCGGCCCTGGCCCCCATCCTGTCGGACCCGGGCGCGGAGGCGGACATGGGTCGGCTGATGGCGGTGATCACCGGCATCCGGAACATTCGAGGAGAGATGAACATCGCCCCGTCCCTTGCCCTTTCCGCAACCATCCAGATCGCGGACGCGGACTTTCGGGCCCTTTTTTCAGACCAGCGGGACCTGATCATGAGCCTGGCACGCCTGTCGGCGCTTTCCGTGGAGGCCCCCGGCGAGCGGCCCGCGGCCGCGGCCACCGCCGTGGTGGAGGGCGCCACGATCTTCGTTTCCCTTGCCGGCATCATCGATTTCGCCCTGGAGGCCGAGCGCCTGGAAAAGGAGATCGGAAAGATCAAAAAGGAGCTTTCGGGCGTTTCCAGGAAGTTGAGCAACGAGGATTTTCTGGACAAGGCCCCCGAGGACGTGATCCAGAAATCCCGGGATCGCCACGAGGCCCTGTCGGAAAAGCTGGGCAAGCTGGATGTCAACCTGGAAAAGATCCGGGCGCTGACCGCCGGATAGGGGCGGCGGAAAATCAATCCCGCTTTGGGATGACCACTTCAACCAACTGAAATCGAAAGGGATCGGATGGGTTTTCATGCCGCCGATCCCTTCTGATTCAAAACTCCCGGTGGTCCCGCCGCGTCCGGGAATGGTATAATGGAAATTGCCATGGACTTGACCCTCCGGAAACGGATCGAGGAGGCCCTGGCCGAGGATATCGGGCCGGGCGACATCACCACGGACGCCCTCGTGGGCCCAGAGGAGCGGGGCGCCGCCCTGATCCTGGCCAAGGAGCCGCTCACCATCGCCGGGCTGGCGGTGGCCGAGGCCGTGTTTCGCGCCATGGATCCGGATGTGGCGTTTTTAACGGACCGGGAGGACGGCGACGCCGTGGAGGCCGGTCAGACCCTGGTCCGCCTCCGGGGCCGGATGCGGGGGCTGCTCAAGGCCGAGCGCACGGCCCTGAACTACCTGCAGCGGCTGTCGGGCATTGCCACGCTTTCCCGGCGCTGGTCCGAAGCCCTGGAGGGAACCGGCGCCCGCCTGGTGGACA
>JAABTE010000244.1 GCA_011390035.1 Desulfobacteraceae bacterium
GGGGCTCCGGCCTTTTGATTTTGGAGGGTATGAGAAATACTTTGAGAACTACTGAGAAATACAAGGATTTTATATAAGAAAGGATAGGGCGGAGGGCGCGACCCAATCCTTTCTTATCGTAAATCCTTGTAGTTATTTAGCAAATTCGTCGTTATTTGGTAAATTCGTTGTTATTTCGGCAGCAAGCGGTCCATCGGGTCGAAAAAACCTTCCATGCGGCGGCGCATGCGCCGCTCCATCTCCTGGACCAGTCGAAGCCCCGCGTCCCCTTTGAGGGTTCCGGAAAAGGCCTCGGTCTCAAGTCGGCCGTTTTCGTATCGGGCATCTTGGGCCTGCACATGGGTGACGCCGCCGCTTGAGACCACCGAGCGCCGGGTGTATCGGTACGAAATGTAGCCGGATCGGGCATTTTTTGCGTGATTATCGAACATGGCTTGAACTCCTTTTATGACATTTATGGGATATCGGGATCTTTCATGTTTGTGTTTACCTCCCTATTATGATAGAATCTCTTAACGATAAAAGCAAGAGCCAAGCGCGATAAGGAGACGACATGGATCAAGATGACGCAGGGGAATGGGAAAAATTGGCCGTGATCGAGAATCCGTTCGAGGCCCAGATTCTGGAATCGATCCTGACCGAAGAGGGCATCGACTACCGGATTCGCTCCTATCACGACACCGCCTATGATGGCCTGTTTCAGATGCATAAAGGCTGGGGGGAGGTGCGGGGGCCGGGGCCGGAGGCGGATCGGATCAGGGAAATCCTTGACGACATCCGGACCGCCGGCCATAATAGAGAGGATGCGGCCGACACTGCGGCAGACATTGCGGCCGACACTGCGGACTACACTGCGGAAAAGGATGCCGATGCCCTTTAGGCGCCGTTTCCAGCCGCCCCTGAATATCAGAAGGAGTCGGATAACCTTAAGGAGGAAGAGATGAGCGATTTCAACAAGGCCCTTCAGGTGGGCCGGCCACCCAATGTCGCCCGGTTGTTTCCCAACTCCCGGGCGCTGATCGTTTCCGGTAAATTCATCGATCTGGCCATGCTGGCCAGAGGCCGGGCCATCTGCATGGCGGCCAACGGCCGGAGCCATATCGTCATCCGCGGCGCGCTGCGGGCGGCCCAGAAGGCCAACTCGGCCCTGATCATCGAGATCGCCCGCTCCGAGGGCGGCGCCGGCGCCTACTGCGCGGTGAACTACTGGAACATCGCCCGCCAGGTGGACGCCGTCTGCAACGAGATGAGCATCACCATCCCCGTGGCCGTCCACGCCGACCATTACGGCATCAAGAAGGCCGCCGACATCCCCTTCGCCCGGCAGGAGATTCCCACCCTTTTCGAGTGGGGCATCACCTCCATCGCCATCGACGCCTCCCACATGCCGGACGACGATAACCTGCTGGCAAGCATCGACCTTCACGCCCTGGCCCCCGACTGGGCCGGCTACGAGACCGAGGTGGGCGAGATCAAGGGCAAGCAGGGGCTCTCCACGGTGGAAGAGGCCCTGTTTCTGATCCGGGGGCTCAACGCCCACAACATCTTTCCCAACTGGATCGCCCTTAATAACGGCACCACCCACGGCATTGAGGCCAGCGACCTCGGCATCCAGACGGACCTGACAGCCGACATCCACGAAGCCCTGGCCCCATACAAGGTCTCCGGCGCCCAGCACGGAACCTCGGGCAACAGCTCGGACCGGCTCCGGGAGATCCGGGACCGCACCCGCACCACCAAGGCCAACGTGGCCACCGCGCTTCAGATGATCTCCTGGGGCGTGGACGTCAACGACTACGGCAACGCCATCCTCGACGCCGACGGCAACTTTAAAAAGGTGGGCACCGAAGGGGTCACCGCGGCCCTGTGGGACGAGATGACCGCCTACGCCGCAACCAAGGGCTGGAAGAAGGGCGATTTCAAGAAGCTCAACCTGCCCTTTGAAAACAAGATCCTGGGCCAGCCGGCCGAGATCCGGGAGCGGATGGCCCGGCGGGTGGAGGACTTCACCTACAACATGATGACCAAGGTCTTCAACAGCGCCGACACCGCGCCCATGATCATCGACGCCATTTTGTCAGCCGGATCTTATGACCCCGGCACTAGAGCCGAGCGCCTTGAGGACCCGTCGGAATGGACGGTGGAAAAAATCCGCGAAAAGGCGCCCATCGCCTCGGATAAGGGTCCGGCCGGCAATTTCGAGGACTAATTGCACGCGCCGCCCCGGCCGAGCCTCGGCCGGCCGGGGCCGAGCGGGTCTGAGCGGCACCGGCGGATCGCGCCTGAACGGGGCTGAGCGGCACCGGCGGATCGCGCCGGATTGATTCGGATGGGTTCGGATGGGTTCGGATCGATTCGAATTAATCCGAATCAATGCCCCGGGGGCTTTACAAACGACGCCCGGGATGATAAGGCGGCGATGAGCGATCCTGCGAAAGGGCGCCGTTTTTTCAGGAGTTCCAAGAATGGAATACATCAAGATTAGATTCGGCGGAAACATCGGGCAACTGGAGTGCGATCTGGAAAAGAGCATCAATGACGTGTTCCAGACCCTCAGCCCCATTTTCCGGCTGTCCGAGCGGTCCTGGCGGCCGGCCATGGACATCTACGAGACGCCGTCGGAGATCGTGATCATGTCGGAGCTGTCCGGCGTGGACAAGAAGGATCTGGACATCGAGATCAACAGCCGGGCGGTGAAGATCCACGGCATCCGCCGGCCGCTGCCCCGGGTGGAGCGGATGACATACCGGCTGGCCGAGATCCAGTACGGCCGGTTCGAGCGCATCCTGTTTCTGCCGGCGCCCATCGATCCTGAAAAGGCCACCGCCTCCTTCGTGAACGGCCTGCTCAACATTCGGCTGGAGCGGATTTCCCGGGAGCGGGTCTGCAAGGTCCCCATTTCGGATGAATAGCCACAAGGCCAAACGCCCCGCCAATCGACCTGGAGGTATGCATGCCCAATTCGCCGTCGAATAACGCGCCACCCAGCCCCAACAAGGAAATCGACACGGAAAAGCTGCCGGACACCCTGCCGGTGCTGCCGCTTTTCGACGCGGCCCTGTTTCCCAAGATGGTATTGCCCCTGATGGTGATGCAGGGGGACTCCATTCGGCTGGTGGACGACGCCATGTCCGACGACCGGATCATCGGCCTTGTGGTCTCCCGAAAGCCCGACGAGGACCGGACCGCCACCCACGAGGACCTGCACGCGGTGGGCACCTGCGCTCTTATCCTGAAGATGGCAAAGACCGAGGACAACCGGGCCCAGCTCCTGGTGCAGGGCCTGGGCCGCATAAAGGTGGAAAAGTTCCTTCAGACCGAGCCGTACATCAAGGCGAAGGTGGCCTATCTTGTAGACACGGAGGTGATGGACGACGAGATGGAGGCCATGGTGGCCAACCTGCTCACCCAGTTCAACCGGGTGGTGGAGCTGACGCCGGGCATGCCCCGGGAGATGGCGGCCATGGCCCGGTCGATCTCCGAGCCGGGCATCCTGGCCGACATGATCGGCTCGACCATCAACACCACCGCGGAGGAAAAGCAGCAGATCGTCGAGCAACTGGATGTAAAGGAGCGCCTGCGGGAGGTGACCCGCCAGGTGAACCGCCAGGCGCAGATCCTGGAGCTGGGCAACAAGATCCAGGACCAGGTGAAGGGCGACATGGACCAGCGCCAGAAGGAATACTACCTGCGCCAGCAGCTAAAGGCCATCCGGGAGGAACTGGGAGAGACCGACGAAACCTCGGTGGAGGTGGAGGAATACCGCGCCAAGGTGGCGGAAAAGAACCTTCCCGAGGAGGCCCGCAAGGAGGCCGAGCGGGAGATCAAGCGGATGTCCCGGATGCATCCGTCCTCTTCCGAATACACCGTGGTCTCCACCTACCTGGACTGGCTCACCACCCTGCCGTGGAAGGAAGCGTCCGAGGACATGCTGGACATAAAAAAGGCCCGCCGGGTGCTCGACGAGGACCACTACGGCCTGGAAAAGGCCAAGCGCCGGATCATCGAGTACCTGTCCGTGCGCAAGCTCAACCCCGCGTCCAGGGGGCCCATACTGTGCTTTGCCGGC
>JAABTE010000023.1 GCA_011390035.1 Desulfobacteraceae bacterium
TCCCTGGAGGGGATGCGGTGCCTGGTGTCCGGCTCGGGCAATGTGGCCCAGTTCACCGCGGAAAAACTGCTGGATCTCGGGGCCATCGTGCTGACCCTGTCCGATTCCTCCGGCTATATCTACGATGAATCGGGCATAGACCGGGACAAGCTGGCCTTTGTCAAGACCTTGAAGAACGTCCGGCGGGGCCGCGTCAGGGAGTACGCGGACGCCTTTCCGGAGGCGGTTTACACGGACCTCGATCCGAACGCCGACCACAATCCCCTCTGGAGCCACAAGGCCGACTGCGCCTTCCCCAGCGCCACCCAGAACGAGATCAACGGACAGGACGCCCGGAACATGATCGCCAATGGCGTTCTGCTTGTGAGCGAGGGGGCCAACATGCCCACCACCCCCGAGGGCGTCCATCTGTTCCAGGACAGCCATATCCTGTATGGCCCCGGCAAGGCGGCCAACGCCGGCGGCGTCTCCGTCTCCGGCCTGGAGATGACCCAGAACAGCATGCGCCTGTCCTGGACGCGGGAAGAGGTGGACGAGCGGCTCAGGATGATCATGCACGGAATTCACAAGACCTGCCTGGACGCGGCGGAACAGTACGGGGTGCCCGGAAATTACATGGCCGGCGCCAATATCGCCGGGTTTTCCAAGGTGGTCAACGCCATGCTGGATCAGGGGGTGGTTTAAGTGTAAGTGTTTTTCCCCGGCCCCGGAAAGGGGCCGGGGAATCAATGCTTTCCCTTACCTTTCGTGTTTTCGTGTGTTGATCACCGCGCTTTTATAATAGGAGATCTCGAACGCCCCCGTGTACTCCCGCAGGGACTCGGTGGCACCCAGGATCAGTGTGCCGCCGGGCCGGATCACCGAGGCCAGCTTGGTGAAAAGCGACCTCTTGAACGCGTCGCTGAAGTAGATGGTCACATACCTGCACAGCACCAGATCGAAGGAATGGGGAAAGATGAACGGGTCCTGAAGGTTGAACTTCTTGAAGCGAGCCCGGTCGCGGATGCGCGGGTCCAGAACCCAGTGCTGCTCTTCCTTCCGGAAGTACCGATCCCGCTTGTCGTCCGGCAGGCCCCGGTTCATGGCGATGGCGTCGAACCGGCCGGACATGGCCGTGAAAAGGGCGGTGGTGGAGATGTCCGTGGCCAGCATCTCCACCTGGTCCGGAAGGGACGGCCGGCCCATGGCCATGGCCTTTTCGTCCAGGAGCATGGCCAGCGAATAGATTTCCTGGCCCGTGGAGGCGGCCGCGGACCAGACCCGGGCCGGCAGACCGCCGGCGACCCGGGAGAGCAGGTTCGGGGTCGCCTCATTTTCCAGATATTCCCAGGCGCTCTTGTCCCGGAACCAGGATGTCTCGTTGGTGGTCATGGCGTCGATGATCCGGTCGCGCAGCTTGCCCGAGGCGTCGGTGCGGGCCTTGAAGTGAAACTCCTGGAAGGACCGGCATCCGGTCTCTGCCACCAGGTCCGCCAGGCGGGACTCGATCAGGTACTCCTTGTCCCGCTCCAGGTGAATGCCGCAGTGAGCCTCGATGTACTGGGTCATCAGAGCGTATTCGGGCTCGGTGATCCTGAGAATCATACAGACCCCCTGTTTACGATCTCCCCGATGCGGGCGGCCATTTTGGAAAGGGGCACGATCTCGTCGGCCTGGTCCGCCTCCACCACGGCGCCGGGCATGCCCCAGATGACGCTGCTCTTTTCGTCCTGCACCAGGCTGTAGCCGCCCTTGCGGCGGATGGCGGCCACCCCGGCCAGGCCGTCGCTGCCCATGCCCGTTAAAATCACCGACAGGACGTTGCCGCCATAGACCATGGCCACGGAGCGAAACAGCACGTCCACCGCCGGCCGGCAACTGTTCACCGGCGGCGTGTCCACCACCCCCACAAGTGGGGCGCCGGGCCGATCCTTTCGGACCACCATGTGCCGGCCGCCGGGGGCGATATATACCACGCCCCGCTCCACGGGCTGGCCGTCCCGGCCCTCCACCACCCGGATGGCAGAGACGCTGTCCAGCCGGGCCGCAAGGGAGGCGGTGAACATGGCGGGCATGTGCTGCACCGCCAGGATGGGCGCGGGCAGGCTGGCGTCCAGCAGGGGGATCACCTCCTGAAGGGCGTTGGGGCCGCCGGTGGAGACCCCGAGGGCGATCACGTCGATGCGCCCCGGCCGCCGGCCCGGCTTTTTCAGAATCAGGGGCGGGGCCTCGGCCTTTTCCTGGGCCGAGGGGATGGGGGCCGGGGTTTTCAGCGCCGGCTGATAACGCTCCGGCGGGCGGGGCCCCTCGGACAGTCCCCTGGTTTGCCGGGAATATTTCCGGGCGCGGGAGATGGAGATCAGCCGGGACAGGGTCCCCCGCATCTCGGCGGCGCTCTGCTCGGCCGAAGCGCCCCTGGGCTTGGAGATGAAGTCCAGGGCGCCGGATTCCAGGGCCTTCATGGTGATCTGGGCCATCTGCTGGTCCGTGCCGCTCACCATGATCACGTCCACATGGGGAAAGGCCCGCTTGATGCGCGACAGGGTCTCTAAGCCGTCCATTTCCGGCATGTAAAGGTCCAGCAGCACCAGGTCGGGCCGCTTGAGTTCTATCTTGGCCAGGGCGATCTTCCCGTTGGGGGCCACGCCGATCAGTTCCGTTTCGGCGATCTGGGAGATGATCTTCGACAGGATCGCCCGATCCGTCACCGTGTCGTCCACCACCAGTATCTTGATGTCTTTTTCCACGAAAGCCTTTCGCCTTGCTCCTTGGTCCCTACACCTTGAACCGGCTGACGATCTGGGCCAGCACCTGGCTCATGTTGGCCAGCTCCTGGGAGGAGCGGTCCGTCTGGGCGGAGCCGAGGGCTGTCTGGCGGGCGGCTTCGCTGATGTTCTGGATGTTTCTGGAAATGTCGTTGGCGCCCCGGGCCGCCTCGTCCGCGCTCCGGGCCACCTCGCGCACGCCGTTGAGCAGCTCGTCGATGTTCCGGGCCACCTCGGCGGCGGTGCTGGAGCTTTCCCGGGTGGAGCGGGCGATCTCCTCCACCAGGCCGGCCGACTCGTTGGCGTTTGAGGCCACCCGCTTGACGGTCATGGCGGTGGTGGCCACCGACTTGGAGATCTCGCCGGCCGTGGCTGTCTGCTCCTCCACCGAGGAGGCGATCATTTCGTTTATGCCGGCGATCTCGCCGATCACGCTGTTGATCTCCTCGATGGCGCTCACCGCGTCGTTCGTGGAGCGCTGGATCTGATCGATCTGGTCGGCGATCTCGTCGGTGGCGTCGGCGCTCTGGCGGGCCAGCTCCTTGACCTCGCCGGCCACCACGGCAAAGCCCTTGCCCGCGTCGCCGGCGCCGGCCGCCTCGATGGTGGCGTTCAGGGCCAGCATGTTGGTCTGGTCCGCGATGTCCTTTATCACCCCCACCACCTTGCCGATCTGCTTGGAGGCCGAGACCAGGGCCGCGATGCGCTCGTTGATCTCCTCGGTGCGCTTCTTGGCGTTCTGGGACACCCGGCTGGCCTGCATGGTGTTCTTGGCCACCTCGTTGAGGGAGGTTGTCATCTCCTCGGCCGCGGAGGCCACGGAGTTGATCTGGGACGAGATGTCCTCGCTGGAGCGGGCCATGGCCGTGACGTTGTCGGCGGTCTTGCGGCTGGCGTCGGCCACGTTATTAAAGGTGGCGGACATCTCTTCCGTCATGGTGGCGATGGACGAGACCGAGGCGGTGGACTGCTCGGCGGCGGACGCCACGGTGCCCACGCTGGCCGAGACCTGCTCGGAGGCCGCGGCAACGGTGTCGGCCTGGGCGTTCATCTCCTCGGCGGAGGCGGCCATCTGGCCGGCCACGGCCGACAGCTCCTCGGAGGAGGCGGACATGTTGTTGGTGGTGTCGGCCAGCTCCTCCATGATGGTTTGGATGCTGGCCACCGACCCGTTCAGATCCCCGGCCATCTGGCCGATCTCGTCGGTGGTGTCGATCTCGGCCCGGGCGGTCAGGTCGCCGTTGCCGAACCGCTTGGTGAGGGTCACGATCTCGGCCAGGGGCCGGGTGATCAGGCTGGTGATGAAGATCACCAGGAAGATGGACACAGCCACCGACGCGATCAGGCCGATCACCGTCACCCGCAGCACCCGGTCGAGCATGCTCACCGTGTCTTCGGCCACCTGGGTGGTGCGATTCATGCCGGTGTGGAAGGTGGACTGGGAAAGCTCCAGCAGTCCCCGGCCCGCCTCGTCCCGCTGCTGGTTGAGCCCGCTCATGGCCTCCCAGTTCTCCAGCAGCCGGCGCAGGGTTGCCTCGTAGTCCCCGGCCGCGGCCTCGATGCGCCCCAGATGCTCCAGGTTCTCCTCCAGCCGGGTCGCCTGGCGGGCCTGGGCCGTCAGGTCCGCGATGCGCCGGAAGTCCTCGATCGTCCGGCGCAGGGTCTCCGGGTCCCGCCGGGCCTGGGCCTTGAAGTTGTTGACCCGGATGTTGTTGCCGATGCTCAACACCCGTTCCATCCGGCGCATGGCCTCGACGCGGGCCGTCAGCGGGCCGGCGTCCGCCCCGGCACGGATCTCCGCGGCCAGCGCGTCTGCCTGTTTTATGAAAAAGCCCTCCGCGTTGCTCACATAAATGGTCGCGGCCGCGTCCAGCCGGCGCTGGTCGTCTGCCATGTCCTTGTTCAGGGCGATGGTCTTCTGGATGAGCTGCTCGTAAGTCGCCACGATCCCGCCGGCCTTGAGGATGTTTTCCCGCAGGGCGTCCAGATCGGAGAACTGGCGGGCAAGCTCGTCGGCCTTGGCCATGTCCGCCTTCAGATCGGTCAGGCGCTGGCGGGCGGTGTCCAGGTAGTGAGGCTCGGCCGTCAACCCGTAGCCCCGCATGTTGTACATGGTCAGCAGGGCATGCCGGTCCAGCTCCGCGGAGTTGGCCACCTCCGGGGCGTATTCGTTGGCCAGGCTTTTGGCCGCGTCCCGCACCCGGTTTATGTCTCGAAGGGCCATCAGGCCCAAGGTGGCGCCGATAAGCAGGATCAGGCCGAACATGAGGCCGATCTTGGTTCTGATTTTCAGGTTTTTGAATTTCTTAATCATGGCGACTCCCCGTAAGAATGGTGATGTCAGGTCTTGAACCGGTCGATGTTTTGGGTCAGATCGCCGGCGATGCGGGACAGAATTTCAGAGGCGGTTTCGGATCTGGCCGCGCTTTCCGCGGTCTGGCCCGAGGCGGTGTTGACCTCCCGAAGGGTCTCTGAGATGCCGGCAACATGGCGGCTCGCCTGGCCCGCGGCGCCGGCCACGGCGGCGATCTCCCGCCGCAGCGAGGCGATGTCGCCCGCGGCGGACACGGCGGCCCCCGAGGTCTCCTCGGAGGATCGGGCGATATCCTCCATGCGCCGGGAAGCCCGGCCGGCATCGGCCACCACCGATTTGAGCGTGCCCGCGGCCGCGGCGATGGATTTGGAAATCTCGCCGGCCGTTGCGGTCTGCTCCTCCACGGCGGCGGCGATCATCTCGCTGATGCCGGAAAGCCGCGCCATCACGCCGCCCGCGGATTCCACGGCCCGGGCCGCGTCCCGGGTCGATTTCTGGATGTGTTCGATCTGCCCGCCGATGTCCTGGGTGGCCTCGGCGCTCTGGCGGGCCAGGGCCTTTACCTCTCCGGCCACCACGGCAAAGCCCTTGCCTGCGTCGCCGGCGCCGGCCGCCTCGATGGTGGCGTTGAGGGCCAGCATGTTTGTCTGATCGGCGATGTCCTTGATCATGGTCACCACCCGGTCGATCTGCCGGGAGGATGCCAGCAGGGTGGTCATGGCCGCGTTGATCCGGTCGGTCTCGTCGCCGGCGGCCCGGGAGATGCGGTTGGCCTCTTCCGTGTGGCGGGCCACCTCGTTGAGCGAGGATGTCATTTCCTCCACGGCGGCGGCCACGGATGTGATCCGGGCGGAGACATCGTCTCCGGAATCGGCCATGCGCCGCACCTCGGCGGATGCCTGAGCCACGCCGGCCACGGTGTTTTTAAACATGGCTGACATCTGTTCCGTCATGGCGGAGATGGACTGGGACGAGGCGCTGGCGGCATCCGCGGCGGCGGCCATGGTGGTCACGTTTTCCGATATGCGCTCCGATGCGCCGGCCACGCTGTCGGTCTGGCGCTTGGTTTCCTCCGCGGTGGCGGCCATTTGGGCGCTTACCGAGGCAACGTCCCCGGCGGCGTCCGCGATCTGGTCGGCGGCCGATTTCAGGTCGGTGATCAGCCGGTTCAGATTGGCCGTGGCCTGGTTCAGGCTCCGGGCCATGCCGCCCACCTCGTCGCCCCGGTCGATGGACAGGGTCTGCGTCAGATCCCCCCGGGCCAGGCTGTCGGCCAGCCGGGCCACGGCCGTCACCGGCCGGGTGACGGAGCCGGCCATGAACAGGCCCAGCAGAACGCCCCCCAGAACGGCCGCGCCGGTGACGCCAGACATCCACATCAGCGAGCGCCGGCGGCTGTCCGCCATCTCCGCCAGGGCCGCGATCATGGTCTGCTGGATCAGTTCCTCGCCCTTGACCGCCGCGGCGATGACCGCGTCGTAGGAAGCGTCAAAGGCCGCGTCGCCGCCGTTTATCGCCCACTGGGATGCGCCGGAGATGACCGCGGCATGGCGCTCTTCCACGCTTTGCCCGAAAGCCGCGATCCGCTCGCGCAGGGCCCGAATGATCTCGGCGACCCGGGGATCGCCGACGGCGTAATACCGCCGGGTCTCGTTGGCGTCCCCCTTCAACAGGGCGTCGGCGTACCACAGGGCCATATCCAGATTCCCCCGCACCTCTTCCATGGTCTCGGTGACGTCGCCGGACAGAATCTCCTCGAAGATAAGATGGCCGTCGGCGAGGGCGAACTTCAGCTCCATGATGGCGTCGGTCTGGGAGGAGAGCCGATCCCCCACGCGCCGGCCCAGCGCCGTGGCCGAGTTGACATAGTGAATGCCCAGCAAGCCCGTGGCGGCGGCCACGGCCGCCATCAGCATGAAGGCGGCGATGAGCTGATACCGAAGTTTCCAGTCCCGAAAGCGTTTCATATCGCGAGCGCCTCCTTTTTTTCCCCGGCGGCCTCATGGGTGGCCCGGAGCGCCTGCTGGAGAACGGCGGGGACATCCAGCAGGATCACCAGGCGGCCGGCCCGCTTGACCACGCCCTGGATCAGGTCCTCGTGAATCTCTTTCAGATTGGGCGGCGGCGGCAGCAGCGCGTCGTCGTCCATCATGAACACGTCGTCCATGCCGTCGATGATGAAGCCGACGATGTCTTCGCCCAGGGCGATGTCCGGCAGCAGGCTCCGATTTACAAAGGAGAGGATCTCCTCCTGGGTCTTGAAGATCAGCAGCCGGGTGTTTTCCATTTCCGCGGTGGGCTCCCGGCCCAGGCAGACGGCAAGGTCGATCACCGTCACCACCCGGCCCCGCAGGTTCATCAGGCCGCGCAACTGGGGCGGGGCGTCTGGGATGGGGCTGATGATCATGTGCCGGTAGATCTCTTTGACCAGCAGGATGTTGACGCCGAAAAGGGTCTCTCCCAGCAGGAAGGCGGCGATCTGTCGGGTCATTTTTTCCTGTCCCTTTCCTTTTTACGGATCATGGCGGCCAGCTTGTCCAGCAGGCGGGTCTTTTCCAGCTTCAGCTCCCATTCGTCGAATCCGGCATCGAGGCCCTTTTCCATGGCTGACAGGTCTCCCTCGTTGCCAAGGGAGGTGACGGCCATCACGGGCAGGTGGCGGAGCCGCTCGTTGGCCCGGATGGCGGCGATGGCTTCCCAGCCGGTCATCCGGGGCATCACGATGTCCAGGATGACCGCGTCCACCTCCGAGTCCTCAAGCATCTCCAGTGCCACGGCGCCGTTTTCGGCCACCAGCACCTCGTAGCCGGCGGAGGTCAGGTATTCTTTTTCCACCATCCGGAAGAACGGGGTGTCGTCGGCCAGCAGCACCCGGGGCTTGCGACGGGAGTCGGCGGTTTTGACGGGCTTTGTGGCGTACCATTCCGGGGCGGCCATCTCGAACAGGGCGTACATGTCCGGCAGCAGGGTGATCCGATCATCCAGGACAGTGGAGCCGAAAAGGCCCGGGGCCATGATGCTGGCGGTGTCCAGAGTCACCTCGGCCTCAACGGTGTTGATCACCGCGTTGAAGACGATGCCCATGGGGTGTTTCATCTGCTTGGGCACGATAAGGCCCAGGGTGTCGTCCGGCGAGCGCTCGGGCCGGCTTATGGGCAGGTAATCCTCCAGAAAGACCAGGCGCAGCTTCCGGCCCTGGTACTGGAGAAACCGCTTGTCCTTGACGGTCTCGATCCGGGCGGCGGCCACCTTTTCTATCCGGGAGATCAGCTCAAGGGGCAGGGCGAACCGCTCTGGCGTGTTGTTGTCGAAAAGCAGCAGGGTCTGGGTCTCCGCGGAGACGGCGTCCCGCTGGGCCGCCTCCCGCGCCTCCCGCTCCTCCAGGTCCCGCAGGCGGCGGATCTTGGCCTTTTTCACGATGCCGGCCACATCCAGGATCAGCGAGACCTTGCCGTTGCCCAGGATGCTCACCCCGGAAAAGCTCTGGAGCCGCTTCAGATACCGGGGCAGGGGCTTTACCACGATCTCTTCCGTGTTGATGATGGCGTCCACCAGCAGGCCGAACCGGGAGGCGCCGTGCTTGATGATAAGGATGCGCAGGGGCTGGTTGCGCTTTCGGATGTCGGCGTCCGGGTCGTCCGGGCCGGCGATGCCCAGCAGCCGGTTCAGGTCCACCAGGGGCAGGAGCGTCTCCCGCAGGCGCAGCACCCAGGCGTTCTGCACCACGTCGATGCGCCGGGCGATCTCGTCGGGCTTGACCCGCACCAGCTCGTCGATGTCCACCTCCGGCAGGATGAAGGCCTGGTCCCGGGCCCGGATCAAAAGCCCCGACACGATGGCAAGAGTCAGGGGCAGGGCCAGGGTCACGGCGCTCCACTGGCCGGGGGCGGCGTCGATCTCCGTGGTGCCCCCCAGCCCCTCTATGTTGGTCATCACCACATCCATGCCCACGCCCCGGCCAGACAGATCCGTGACCTTTTCCACCGTGGAAAAGCCGGGCCGGAAGATGAGGCGCATACGCTCCCTCGGGCTCATGGCCGCCGCCTGCTCCTGGGTGATGACCCCCTTTTCCATGGCCTTTGCTGCGACAAAGTCCCCGTCGATGCCCCGGCCGTCGTCCCGGATGGAAAGATGAACCTGGCCCCCCTGGTGGTGGGCCCGCAGATCGATGGTGCCGTGCCGGGGCTTGCCCGCCCGCTCCCGCTCCGCCGGCGGCTCGATGCCGTGATCCACGGCGTTGCGGATCAGGTGGGTGAGCGGGTCGGACAGGCCCTCGATGATGGTCTTGTCCAGCTCCACGTCGCCGCCGGAGGTGATCAGCCGGACCTCCTTGTCGTGTTTTCGGGCCAGGTCCCGCACCACCCGCTGGAACTTGTCGAAGATCAGCGACAGGGGCTGCATCCGCATCTGCATGATCTTTTCCTGCATTTCGGTGGTTACGCGGCTGATGTGCTGAAGCACCGGGTTGAGCCCGGCGGTGGTCTTGACAAAGGGCATGGAGACCTGGAGCAACTGGTTGCGGCCCAGCACCAGCTCGCCGGCCAGGTTGACCAGGTCGTTGAGGAAACCCACCCCCACCCGGATCTTTTCCTCCGTCTGAAAGTGCTGGCGGAGCCGTTCGGCGGGCGGGGCGGAAAGGGGCTGCGCCGCCGGCTCCCCGCCGGTTGCCGGCTCATGGTCCCGCAACTGTTCCATGCCCATCTCCACCACCCGATCCCCAGGAAGGCCCAGGGCGGCGGCCACCCCCGGCGCGTCCAGGCGGGAGGCGAACAGGAAGTCGAAGGCCAGCTCGTTGTCCAGGCAGTCCCCCAGGCCGGAGACGCTGGTGATGTCCAGGAAGGAGTCGATAAAACGGCCGATTTTTTCCATGTTGTTGATAAAGTCGTAGGGGGACTTGGCTTTTTCCCGCAGATCCCGGCTCAGGTAGATCTTCACCGCGTAAAGATGCTGCCCCTCGGCCATGAAGCCCAGGGCGTCCGCCTCGGAGATCTCGAAGCGGTCCGCCGGGCTCGGCCCGGCGGCCGGGGACGGGGCCTGCCCTTCCGGCGGCGCCTTCCGGGCCACGGCCACGGTTTTTCCCCGGGTCGGGTCCTCCGCCACGATCCGCTGGAGGGCGGCGATCTCCTGGCTCAGGTCCAGCATCTCGCTGCCGGCGATGTCCTCGATCATCGTCTTGAGGGCGTCCACCCCCTGGAGCAGGGCGTCGATGAAGGGGGCCGACAGGGCCACCCGCCCGTCCCTGAGCAGGGCCAGGGCGTTTTCCATCACATGGCTCAACCGCCCGATGTTCTGGAATCCGAAGAACCCGGACGCCCCCTTGATGCTGTGAACCCCCCGGAAGACGCGGTTGACCGTGTCCTTGTCCGGCGGGCCCTGGCCGGCCCGCCCCCCCGTCCGCTCCAGCAGGAGCAGGTCCGGCTCGATGGCCTGAAGATGCTGGAGGGATTCTTCGATGAAGGCCGGCAGGAGTTCGTCGAAGTCCGACATGCTCAGGTCTCCTCCCGCTCGATGGTCAGGATGGCCGGAAGGCGAAAGAAGCTGGCCACCTTCATGAAGCGCTCTCCGGCACCCGTTACGGAGATGGGGCGGCTGGCCGCGGCGCACTGGCGGTACAGGCCCACGATCAGGTTAACGCCCAGAGAGTCCACGATATCCACGCCGCGAACGTCCAGCACAACCCGGGCGGCGTCGGCGTGCGTTTCCAGTTGGCCGGCGAAATAGTCCCGCAGCGCCTCGATGCGGCTGGCCACAAGGTCGGTTTCGGGAATCAGGATCAGCGTGTCGTTTTCTCTGTTGGCTTTCATTTGTGTTCTCCAAGGGTGGGATTTCCGAATATCAGCGAGACCGTGCCCCCCGCGACCGTGACGGCGTCGGCCACAGAGCGCATCACCGAAAGGCCCCGGCCGCCCGTTTGCAGCGGGTCCACCTGGTCGATGCGGGCGATGGGCCGGGGCGGCTCGAAGCCGGGCCCCTCGTCGGACACCTCGATGCGGACGCCCTTCGGGTCAGCGCATATCCGCAGGTCGATCATGGCGGCCGGATCGAAGCCGTTTCCGTGGCTGACCGCGTTGATTAGCGCCTCCCGCAGGGCCAGCAGCGCAAGGGCCGGGTCCTTGCCCGGGGGCAGGGCGTGGGCGGTCAGGTGGGCCTCGGCCCACCGGCAGGCCGCGTCCACCTCCGCGTAGTTGGACGCAAAGGACCGGCGCGGCGCCGCGCCCCCCTCGTCCGGGGGCGAGTGGAGGGTGACCAGCAGCATGTCGTCCCGCTGGCCCTCCGTTTCCAGTATCCGGTCGATGATCCGCTGGCCCAGGCCGGACACGGACCCTTTCCGGAGCGGGGCGGGATCACGGCGCAGCAGCGCCTCGATGCGAGGCCGCTTGATGCCGTCGGTGAATGCCAGCAGGCGGGCGCCCTCGGGAAACGAAAGCTGCTGGCTTAAAAAAAGGTCCTCGCCGGGCAGCAGCCCCAGGCACATGCCGCCCCCGCGAAGGCCGGCAAGGGTCGGGCCGTTTTCGCCGGGCAGGACCAGCAGCGGCCCGGGATTGCCGGCGGTGGCGATGTCAACCCGGTGGCGGAGCCGGTCCCACAGCAGGGCGGTGGCGCACAGGTGGTATTCGCTGTAGTCCGACTGGGTCAGCTCCTGGTTTACCACCTTGAGCAGGGCCATGGGGTTCTGGGCGCGATTCCAGTTGGATGTAAGGACCCCGAGGTAAAACGCGCTCAGATAGGAACTCATCACGCTGTGGCCGGACACGTCGCCGATGAAGACCCCGCACCGGCCGGCCAGGTTGAACCGCCGGCAGCAGGCCAGGTCGCCGCCGGCGTCCGTGAGCTGGGAATAGGCGATGTCGATGAATTCGCAGGGCGGATGGCACCCGTATTTGATCAGGCTCGCCTGGGCCCGGCGCACCTGGCTCACCGTGCTGGCCGCCTGGGTTCTGGAGCCGCGCTGGGCCGCCTGGTAGATGGCTGTTTCCATGGCCTCTGCGATCTCTTCGGGGAAGTCGGCCGCCGCCAGCACGCCGTCTGCCCCGAGCTGCACGGCCAGTTGAAAGGTGTCCGGGTCCGGCTCGCCGGCGTAGATGAACACCAGCGCGTGGGCGTGCTCGCGTTTGACCCTGGCCAGCAGCCCCAGCCCGTCCACCCCGGAGGTGAACGCATTGCTGACGATGATCCGGAAATGGCCGGGCCGGCCCGTGAAGGCCTCCCACGCCTGGTCCCCCCTGGCCACGGCCGTCACCTCCATGCCCCGGTCCGACAGGATGGCGGCAAAGCGCCGGGCGGTTTCCGGGTCCTCTTCCACCAGCAGGGCCGGGTAATCGGCGAAGGAGACTGTCTGGGCCTCCGCCGGCGGGGAGGGGGCGTCCTGGGCCGGCCGGGGCTCCGGATGGCTGTGTTTGGCCACCAGCCGGTTTAGCCGGGCCACGTCGATGGGCTTGGGCAGAAAATCGTCGCCGCCGGCCTCCAGGCACCGCTGGCGGTCCTGCTTGGAGTTCATGGACGAAACGGCGATGATGGGGGTGGAAACCCCCATCTGCCGGATGCGCCGGATGGTGTCGAAGCCGTCCATGCCGGGCATGAGCAGGTCCATGAAAATCAGGCGGAAATCCTCGGACCGCACCCGGTCGATGGCCTCCTTGCCGTTTTTGGCCGAATCGACCCCGAAGCCCTGGGCGTCCAGGATCTTTTCCATCAGCTCCCGATTGAAGGGGTTGTCTTCCACCACCAGCACCCGGGGCGGATTGGCGTTGTCGTGAATCATCTCAATGCCCAGGGAACACTTTTGTTCAAAATTATAGGATAGAAGGAAAAAAACATAAGAATTAAGCTTATACCAATTTTTGAAATTGCCAGCAAGAATGATTTCATGTATTTTGCCAAAGCTTGATGTTTACATGAACGGACAGGACATGAAAGGGAGAAGGACATGGCGTTTAAGGATTATCAGAACATTCACCGGATGCTGGACGAAACCGTGGAGCGGCTGCCGGATCAGACCGCCTACCGCTGGTTCATGACCCCGGACCAGCTCATCTCAGTCACCTGGAAGGAGTTCGACCAGCGGGTGACCGAGGTGAGCAAGGCGCTGCTGGCCCTCGGCGTGGAAAAGGGCGACAAGGTCAACATTCTCAGCTACACCAGCTACCGATGGGTTTTGACGGACCTGGGCGTCACCCGCGTCGGCGGGGCCACCGTGGGCATCTACCAGTCCACCCTGGGGCCCGACTGCAGGTACATCATCGACCACTCCGAGGCGGTGGTGGTCTTTGCCGAAAACGAGACCCAGCTTGAAAAGCTCATGCAGATCCGGGAGCAGATCCCCAGGGTGCGCAAGGTTGTGATGCTCCAGGGCGAGGCCCCGGTCGGGGACCAGTGGGTGATCGATTACGAGGGCTTTTTGTCCCTGGGCAAGGACATCGCCGACGCGGAGGTTGCCGCCCGCGCCGAGGCGGTGACGCCGTCGGACCCGGCCGGCATCATCTATACCTCCGGCACCACGGGGGTGCCCAAGGGGGTGGTGCTAACCCATTCCAACATCACCTTCACGGCCCAGTCG
This sequence comes from Desulfobacteraceae bacterium, assembly GCA_011390035.1. Lineage (GTDB taxonomy): Bacteria > Desulfobacterota > Desulfobacteria > Desulfobacterales > JAABSP01 > JAABTE01. Next base: position 13,616 of record JAABTE010000023.1, read on the forward strand.
GTTCAGGCCAGCAGCGCGATCCAGGACGGCGACGAGACCTTCCTGTTCCTGCCCCTGGCCCATGTGTTCGCCCGCACGGCGATCTACACGGCCATCCGCACCGGCACCGCCACCACCTTCGCGCGGTCCATCGACACGCTCATCGCCGATTTCAAGGTGGCCCGTCCCCACTGGTTCATCAGCGTGCCCCGGATCTTTGAAAAGATCCACGGCAAGGTGATTGACGGCGCCGAGGCCAAGGGCGGCATTGCCCTGAAGATCTTCAGGTGGGCCTGCGGCGCGGGGGCCATCGTCAGCGCCATGAAGCAGGCCCGGGCCCCCATTCCCCTTGTGCCGATGCTCAAGTACCGGGTGGCGGAAAAGCTGGTCTTCAACAAGATCCGCGCCGCCCTCGGCGGCCGGGTGCGCTGGTGCATCAGCGGCGCGGCGCCCCTGAATCCGGACATCGCCCGGTTCTTCCACGCAGCCGGCCTGCTGGTCCTCGAGGGTCTGGGGATGACGGAGAACACCTCGTTTTCAAACGTCAACCGCCCCACCAACTACCGGTTCGGCTGGGTGGGGCCTCCGGGGGTGGGCATCGAGCACAAGCTGGATGAGGACGGCGAGGTGCTTTACAAGGGCGGCAACGTGATGGTCGGCTATTACAAGATGCCCAAAGAGACGGAGGAGACCTTCACCGCCGACGGCTGGCTGCGCACCGGGGACATCGGCGAGATCGACCATGAGAACTTTTTGCGCATCACCGGCCGGAAAAAGGAGCTGATCATCACCGCCGGCGGCAAGAACGTGGCCCCGGCCCCCATCGAGGGTGTGATGGCCACCTCAAAATACATCCAGCAGGTCTGCGTCATCGGCGATAAGCGCAAGTTCCTCAGCGCCATTGTCACCCTGGACCCGGACAACATCGCCATCTGGGCAAGGGAGCGGGGCATCCCCTTCAACTCCGTGGATGACCTGGTGGACGAGCCCCGGGTGCAGTCCCTCATCGAGGCCGAGGTGGCGGAGAAGAACAAGAGCTTTGCCTCCTACGAGTCCGTCAAGAAGGTGACCATCGTGCCCGAGTTCACCATCGAAAACGGGATGATGACCCCCACAATGAAGCTCAAAAAACCGGTGATCTTCAACCGGTATGGCGAGCGGATCGACGGGATGTACGGGGGGTGATCCCCCGGCTGACGGCTTCGGCCGTCAGCGCCCCGGCGATGGCCAGGCTCTCCATGTCAAGATACCGCTGCGCCCGTCGCTGAAACAGCAGGGCGCAGCGGGCGGGGAACATCTCGTCCGCGTCGTTGAAGAGCAGCAGGGCCGGCAGGTCCGGCAGCACCGGCAATACCCGTGTCAGGTCATAGGGAAAATCGGCATCCGGCGGCCCGGCGCCAAGGGCGTCCGCGGCCCGGGCCAGGTCCGAAACGCGGCCGGCGCCGGCGGCCGCGATCGCCCCCTCGACGTTGCTGGCGTAATAGCCCACCAGGGGGCCGGCGTCCTTGAAATCCCGGTATGCGGTCCATTCCCGGTCCCGCCGGTCCCGGTTCGCCCCCGCCGCCTTGCCGGCCGCCGGTTCCGGGGCCACGCCGGCCGTTGCTTCCCCGGTCACGCCGGTCGCCGGTTCTGCGGCCACGCCGGCCGTTGCTTCCGCGGCCGACATCAG
>JAABTE010000024.1 GCA_011390035.1 Desulfobacteraceae bacterium
AGCCCACCAGGGGGGCGGCGTCCTTGAAATCCCGGTACGCGGTCCATTCCCGGTCCCGCCGGTCCCGGTCCCGGTTCGCCCCCGGGGCCACGCCGGTCGCCGCTTCCGCGGTCACGCCGGTCGCCGGTTCTGCGGCCACGCCAGCCGCCGCTTCCGGGGCCACGCCGGTCGCCGCTTCCGCGGCCGACATCAGGTATCGGCACAGCGCCACGCACAGCCCCAGGGGCGGCCGCCCGCCCTCGGGGTCCCGAATGCCGGATGGGGCGGCGCGGTGGGGCCGGGTCAGAAAGGGCAGGATCACCCCGTCGCCCTCCCGTTCCAGGC
>JAABTE010000025.1 GCA_011390035.1 Desulfobacteraceae bacterium
TACTGATCGAAGGGGTTGATCCCCCAGATAAAGGCCTCGAACACGGTGCGGGCCTCGTAAAAGGAAAGGAGCCGGCCGATGTTTTCCGGCGACAGGTCGGTCATCAGCAGGGTGGAGGAGGGGCGGTTGCCCTCGAATGCCCGGGCCGGGTCATCCGAGGCCTTGCCCATGGCCAGGGCCATGGGCTGGGAGACGAGGTTGGCCCACAGCTCCTGGTGCTGGGACGCGCCGCCGGCCGCCACCATGTCCTGGCCAGCCCACTGGGGCCTGAGAACGCCGATGAAGTCGATGGGAAAGGGGCGGCCCTGGTGGGCCAGTTGAAAAAAGGAGTGCTGGGCGTTGGTGCCCGGCTCGCCAAAGACGATCACGCCCGTGGCCCCTGGCGCCGGCCGGCCGTCTGCGGTCACCGACTTGCCGTTGCTCTCCATGTACAACTGCTGGATATGGGCGGCCAGCTTGGACAGCGGGTCCGCATAGGGGATGACGCCAAGGGCCGGATAGCCGAGGAAACTGGTGTTCCATACCCCGATGAGCGCCGCCATCAGGGGCAGGTTTTCCGACGGCGGGGCATCGGCGGCGTGGGCGTCCATTTCCGTGGCGCCCTTGAGGAACCGCTCGAAGGCGTCATAGCCCAGCAGCAGGCTCAGGGGCACGCCCCCCACGGCGGAGGTGACGCTGTAGCGGCCGCCGATATAATCGAACATGTGAAAGGCGCGCAGCACCGGGTTTTCCGGATCATCTCCGGGGCTGCCCTTGGCCGTGACCGTCAAGACGTGGCGGGCCGGGTCCAGGCCCCTTTCTGTCATGAAGCGGTAGGCCCGGCGGGCATTGGCCAGGGTTTCCTTTGTGGTATAGCTTTTTGAAATAATAATCCATAATGTCCGGTCAGGATTAATGGCCTCCGCCACCCGGCCGAAGTTGTCGATATCCACGTTGGCCAGATAATGGATGCGCATGCCCGGCCGCGCGGAGGCCGCAAGGGCCGTCGAGACGAATTCCGTGCCCAGGTAGGAGCCGCCGATGCCGATGATCACGATGTCGGCAAAGGGCTTGCCATGGGCCCCGGTGATGAGCCCGTCGGCCACGGCGGCGGCAAACGACCGGATTTCCTCGCGAACCCGTCGGATCTCCGCGGCCGCGTCCACCCCGTCCACCAGAACGGGACGGCCGGAAAAATCCCGCGCCGCGGTGTGCAGGGCCGCCCGGTTCTCGGTGACGTTGACCTTCTCGCCGGCCATCATGGCCCGGAATCGGTCCTGAACGCCGGTGGCCGCGGCCAGGGCGGTCAGCTCGGCCAGGGCGCCTCCGTCCAGGCGCTGGCGGCTGAAGTCGAAAAAAAGCCCGCCGCCCCGAAGGGAAAACCGGTCCAGCCGCCGGGGGTCTTCCAGCAGGCGCTTCAGGTGCTTTTCGGGCCGTGAAAAGGTCGCGGACCGGGCCTTTAAGGCTTCCCATTCCGGGATATGGATCACTTCCGCCATGACGTCTCCTTTTATCCGTTTTCAGTCCAAAAAAAACGCTATCACAAAAGCCCCGGAGCGTCAAGCTTGACCCGCCGGGGTTCTGAAAATTTTTTATTAATAATTACAAGTTATTAAGCATTAGTCGCCCCCTTGGGCGCTTCGCCGCCGGCGCCGGCGCGGCCTCGGAAGGTCCCATCTCCGGGATGAACCGGCTCTGGTTTTTTACAAGTTATTGACAGCCGGAAGCGCCCCTGCTATGATTCCAATGCAAAACAGGCTGAATTTCGCTGATTTTGCTGACAATATTTTGACGGCCACGAAGGCGGCCGGTAAAAAAACGCTACCGAAGACTTGCGGGATATGATATGGAAAGTTCTATGAATCCGGGCGCCGCGCCGGAACGCCTTCCGACGGATCGCCGCTGTATGCCTGAAGGCCATTTATTCGACTGGGGGAAAGAACTTGGGCTCCAACCACGATGACATCAGCTTTTCGGACTATGCGCTTCGCCAGGACCAGTTGGACAGCATCGAGGAGATCCTGCTGGCGGATCTGGTGGACCACGGCGCTAACAATGTGCTGTTGATCGACATGGCCGGCAATATCATCGCGCACAAGAACAACGGCCAGTGCGAGCATGACATTTATTCTCTTGCGGCCCTGGCCTCGGCCAACTTCGCCGCCGTGGACACCATGGCCAAAATCATTGGAGAGCAGGAGTTTTCGCTCCTGTTCCACAAGGGGGAGACCGAGAGCATCCACTTCAGCAAGGTGTCGTCCGATTTTCTGCTGATCGCCATTTTCGGAAAGAGCATAACCCTCGGTCTGCTGCGCTTGAAGGTTGCCGACGCCATTAATAAGATTCTTAAGATAATGAAATAATTGCTGTTTCGTCAATCGCGAGCGCTCCTCTATCGTTCAGGGACGGGGCAATGATCCAAAAACCCATCGGCTAGGAGGTATCAGCATTGGCGTTCGTCAATATGAAAACCAAGGAGGTCCAGGCGAAGATTGTTTTTTACGGGCCGGGCAGGGGCGGCAAGACCACCAACCTTGAATACATCTACAAGAAGTTCCGGGAGCGGATTCCCACCGAGATGGTCAGCATCAAGACCCATGGGGACCGGACGCTGTTTTTCGACTTCCTGCCCTTTGACATCGGCAAGATTATGGGCTACGATGTAAAGGTTCAACTGTACACCGTGCCGGGCCAGGTCAAATACGACGCCACGCGGAAACTGGTGCTGAAGGGTGTGGACGGGGTTGTGTTCGTGGCCGATTCCCAGGTGGAGCAAAGGAAAAAAAATGTCCTTTCCCTAAAAAACCTTCAGGAAAATCTGGCCACCTATAAAAAGAGCATTTTCAAGGTGCCGCTGGTGTTGCAGTACAACAAGCGCGATCTGACCGACATGCCGCTGCTGCCCGTCGAGGTGATGGAAAAGGACCTGAACAGCCAGTTGAAGGTCCCCTCCTTCGAAGCCAGCGCCGTGACGGGTCAAAATGTTGTTCCGACGCTGAAAAAGATCATCTCCGCCACCATGGCTTCCCTGCAAAATGTATTGAAATAGGAGGATTAACATTGGGATCCGAATACGACGACAGCGCCACCTTTTCGGAATACACGCTCGGCCCCGAGCAGTTGGACAGCATTGAGCGCGTGCTGCAAAATGATCTGATCGACAGCGGCGTCCATTCCGTCATGCTGATCGACATGGCCGGCAACATCATCGCTCAGAACGACAACGGCCAATGCGATCATGATCTGTACTCCCTGGCCGCCCTGGCGTCGGCCAACTTCGCCGCCGTGGACACCATGGCCAAGATCGTCGGCGAGGAGGAGTTCTCCCTTCTCTTTCACAAGGGAGAATCCGAAAACATCCATTTCAGCAAGGTCAACCCGGAATTCCTGCTGATAACCATCTTTGGAAAAGACGTGACCCTCGGGCTTTTGCGGCTGAAAGTTGCAGAGGCTATTAAAAAAATCAACGAAGTGTGGTAATGTGGCGCCCTGAAACTGGAACAGGCCCTGAAGCGGGCCAACGCGAACGATCATCGGACACGGGAGGGGGAGCCATTGGGAGCCAATGATGACATGGGAAAGAGCGCCGGAGACGACAGTCGCCTGGATGATATTTTCGGCGACGAGCAGGCGCCGCGCGAATCCTATGAGGGCACGGCCGAGGTCGATGAGAAGCTCAATGATTTTTTTTCAGAGGACGGCGGCGGCGGGGCGCTGACCCCCGATCCGAAGCCCCCCAAGCCGGCGCCGATAAAGAAGGCGCCGGTCCAACCCGCTCGGAAGGAAAACAAGGCGATGGCAGACAGCAACCCTTCGCTCGATGAACTCAATTCCATTATTCTAAGCCTGGAGTGGGAGATCAGCGATGAGGAGATGGAGCGCCTCATGAACGTGATCGCCGCTCTGGAAAAGCAGAACAAGGCGGACAAGATCGCCGTGGCCTTTCTCCAGCTTCTGGGCGCGCTGGGAAAGTACATTCAGAAGAAAAAGGCCGAATCCCATCCGGAGGCCATCAGCCTCATCACCTCCGTTCACGACAAGCTGGAACGGGCCCTGACCACCCCGGGCATAGGGGAATCGGGCAAGAAAAAGCTGCTGGCGGGGGAACTTAACAAATACAAGCATCTGAAAGAGCAGCTCAAGGATTACGGCAAGGGCCGCAAAGCGGTGGAGCCGCCGCCGCGCCGCCCCGAGCCCGAACCGGCTTACGAGGAGCAGGAAGACCGGGACGAGCGTCCGGCGGCCTCTGCACGCTATGACGAGTCCGCCCCCGCCCATGCCGCCGGGGCCATGGGGGGAGCCAGCGACATTCTGGAAGCCCTTGAAAGAATAAACGAAACGCTGCGCAAGGAGTTTCAGGCGCTTCGTGAAGAGCTTCGTTCCCAGCGGTAGCGCCGCTTTTCCCATCGCCGATATGAACGAAATGGATTGCGGGGATGTTGCCTAAGTTGGAGAATCGGCAATGATAGTTTTTTGCGAGGAATGCGGTGTGCGCAACATCGTTGAGACGGAGGCGCTCAACGGGGAAGTGGCCGAGTCCCCCAGGTGTTCCGCATGCAAGACGATCCTGTTTATCCCGGGGCTTGCCAATATTCCCGCCCTGAGCAAGGGGGCGCGCCTTGAGTTGCGCTTCAAGGAAACCCTCATCGAGATCAGCCAGGCCCGCCCCAGCGTCACCATGGGCCGGCAGAGCCACAACAACCTGGTGGTGGAAGACAGCCGGGTCTCCCGATCCCACGCCCGCATCGTCTTCCGACAGGATGAGTTCGTCCTGATCGATCACAGCACCAACGGCACCTATGTATTTATCAAAGGGGAAAAGGGCGTCAACCTGAAGCAGCGGGAACTATTGCTTCAGAGCAGCGGCATCTTCGGCCTAGGCCGCAAGGTGGCGCCGGACTCGCCGGAAGCGATTCACTTCAACCTGAAAAACGGCGCATAAGTGTCGGCGGCGCCCGCTGTCCTCCATCTCAGGACGCCGACGCCGCCGACTTCTCACCGCTTTTAAAAAAGGATCATCAATCGGGCCTGATGGCTCAGGCCCCCTCCTCCGCCAGATCCCGAATCAATAGCGTGGCCGGGTCCAGCAGCAGCCGGCCGCTCGTATCGCCATTGATCTGCCCCTTCAGGGGCCGAACATAGATGTTCTTGCCCTCCGGCTGAAGCTCCAGGGCCACATCGAACAGATCGGCCACCGGCGCAAGGAGCGCTGGTATGCCGTCATCGCCCGGGGGATGGTGGCGGTGCGTCCGCACCGCGAACCAGACATGAACCCCGTAGGAAACGGCCAGGCGCTTGAGGTCAGTCAGAAGCTCCCGGTCCGACGTTTCAAAGGGCATGCCGTCCACCAGGATCATCCGGGGCAGGAAGATATCCTGCTCTGCCAGGTCCGCCAGGCGCTCTTCCAGCTTGGGCGCGCTGAAGCCGCCGATATGAAAGGACATGATCAGCCGGTGGGGCAGGATGGCCTCCCACATCGGGTCCATGGGCTTGACGTGGCATTGAGTGGCGATGTTGCGAAACACCTCCTCGTACCAGAGGCACACCTTGCGCACCGGGTCGGACAGGCTTACATGGAGTACGTTCCGGCCCTGGAGCAGGCTGTCGAGGGCGAGCTGAACCAGCAGGGCGGTCTTGCCCACGCCGGCCCGGGCCAGCACCGCGCCGAAGCCCCCCGGGGGCAGGATGTCGTCCCCCTGATACCCCAGCACTCGCAGGGGATTTCTGAAAATCAGGTCTTGCTTGAGCATGTGGTAACTCCTTTCCCTCAGATGTATCAGCATTCCCCCGTTACGCCACGTTCTTCTTGTCTTCTGCCGCCTTCTTCGCAAGCTCTTCGGCCACGGACCTGGGCACCTGCTTGTAGGCGGCGAACTCCATGGTGAACTGGGCCTTGCCCTGGGTGGAGGAGCGCAAAACAGTGGAATATCCGAACATTTCGGCAAGGGGGACCTGGGCCTCGATGACGCACATAGGCCCCTCCTCCTGGGTGCCCAGGATGATGCCCCGGCGCTGATTCAGGGTGCCCATCACCGAGCCCTGGAACTCGGTGGGGGTTTCCGCCACCACCTTCATGATAGGCTCTAGCACCACCGGGCTGGCCCTGCGGTAAGCCTCCTTGAAGGCGCCCCGGGCCGCGGCCTGGAAAGCCATGTCCGACGAGTCTACGGAGTGGGATGCGCCGTCGTTGATGGCCACCTTGACGCCGTTGACCGGAAAGCCCATGAGCGGCCCCTTCTTCATGCAACTGGCAAAGCCCTTTTCGCAGGCCGGGATGAACTGGGTGGGAATGGACCCGCCCACCACCTTGTTGTCGAAGATGAACTCGGCCTCGTCGGTGGGCTCCATGTAGCCGGCAACACGGCCGTACTGGCCCGAGCCGCCCGTCTGCTTCTTATGGGTGTAGTTGAAGTCGGAGCGGGCGGTGATGGTCTCGCGGTAGGCCACCTGGGGCACGCCGGCGGTCACCTCCGCCTTGTATTCGCGCCGCATACGCTCCAGATAGACCTCAAGGTGCAGCTCGCCCATGCCGGACAGGATGGTCTCTCCCGTCTCATCGTTGACGAAGGTGCGCAGGGTGGGGTCCTCCTTGGTGAACCGGTTCAAGGCCTTGGACATGTTCATCTGGGCCTTGTTGTCCTTGGGCACGATGGCAAGGGAGATCACCGGCTCGGGCACGAACATGGATGTCATTGTCAGGTTCGTGTTTTCGCTGACAAAGGTATCCCCCGAGGCGCAGTCCACGCCGAAGATGGCGCCGATGAAGCCGGCGGGGATCTTGTCTATCTCCTCCATCTGGTTGGCGTGCATCCGCACCAGTCGGCCCACCTTCAGCTTCTTGCCGGTGCGCACATTATAAATGGTATCGCCCTTTGCCATGGCGCCCTGATACACCCGCAGGTAGGTGAGCTGGCCATAGGGGCCGTCCTCCAGCTTGAAGGCCAGGGAGACCAGGGGCGCCGCAGTGTCCGAGGACAGGGTCACTTCCGTTTCGCCCTCGGTCATGTCCATGGCCGTGTTGGTCACCTCGCTGGGGCACGGCAAAAAGCGGGTGACGCCGTCCAGCAAGGGCTGCACGCCCTTGTTCTTATAGGCCGACCCCACGAACACCGGTGTCAGGCCCCGCGCCAGGGTCCCTTTTTTCACCGCGTCATGGATCATCTCGCCGGTGACGGGCCGCTCCTCCAGGATGGCGTCGGTCAACTCCTCGGAGAATGCGGAGGCCACGTCGATCAACTCCTCGCGCAGGGCGGCGGCCTCGGCCATCAAGGCCTCGGGAATGGCCTCTTCCCGCACGTTCTCGCCGTTGTCGCCGTCGAAATAATAAGCCCGCATGGTCACCAGATCCACCACGCCCGAAAAATCGGCCTCCAGGCCGATGGGCATCTGGATGGCAACCGCGTTGTGGCCCAGCTTGTCCCGGAGCTGGCCGATCACCCGCGGGGGGTTGGCCCCGGACCGGTCGCACTTGTTTATGAACGCGATGCACGGCACCTTGTAGCGCTTCATCTGCTGATCCACGGTGATGGACTGGGACTGCACCCCGCCCACCGAGCATAGCACCAGCACCGCCCCATCCAGCACCCGCAGGGCCCGCTCCACCTCGATGGTGAAGTCCACATGCCCCGGCGTGTCAATGATGTTGATCTCATGGCCTTTCCATTCGCAGAAGGTGGCCGCGGAGGCGATGGTGATGCCCCGCTCCTTTTCCAGCTCCATGGAGTCCATTGTGGCGCCGACGCCGTCCTTGCCCTTCACGTCATGGATGGCGTGGATGCGCTTGGTATAAAACAAGATCCGCTCCGTGAGCGTGGTCTTGCCGGAATCGATGTGGGCGCTGATGCCGATGTTTCTGACCTTCTTGATATCGCTGATCATGATATCCGTGCTCCCTTTCCTGACCTTTCCTTCGACCTTATGCGTGAAAGTGGTTTAAAAAAAAATCCCTCATCCGGAGGCGGTCTCCGATGGGGGATCGTATAGCAATACGCTATATAACCTTAGTATATTAGCGCCGGCGCAATGGCTTGTCAAGCATTTTTTGCGGCGAGCAGATGCTTCAGGAAGGATTTTTCCCGGTTGCGCAAACATCTTCTTTGAATCAATGACACCCTCCCCCGCCGCCGCACCCGCACCCGCACTCGGTCATGCCGGCCATGGCACGCACCACCTCCCGGCTGTCGGACGGACCAACTTGCTTCACCTGGGCCTTTAAATAAAAGTCACCGCCACCGGCAGCCACCGGGATGCCGCAGACCAGATGACCGAACAGCTCGTTCATTCTCCCGCGCTCCACCCGCATGACAACCTCGTCGCCCTCCCGCTTGTCCGCCAATTCCAGCTCAAAGGGGGTCAGGCCCTCGATGCCGATGCCGAAGATGAATTCCATGGGATCGCTGGCGTCGGCGGCCCGAGCGGCCTCGGCGGTTTCGCCGGCGGCCAGGGCGAGGGATATTTTTGACAGGTTCGTGATCGCGTTGGCTTCCATTATATAGCTCCTTTTATCGCATGGATATGACAAAAAAGGCCGGGGCCGCAAGGGCGTCGGCCGAAAACGGCTAAAATGTAATATGACAATGCCCGCCGGCATTGCAAGCGCCCATACCCATTCCCGCCCCGAAATATACCCGTTTCTGCCCATTCATGCCGCCGCGAAAAATGCGTAACGTATTCACAGACAAGGATCTTTTAATGGCCCAACGCATCGGGTCAAACCTAAAGGAGGTTTTTCATGGCGATTTATAACGCAGGATCCGAAACCGATCGATATGGAACGGAAAAGAACGCCCCACCGAGGGGTCATGCCGAAGCCCCGGAGCGCACGATGGCCACAGATGAGCCGGATCGTCAGGGCTTTACACCCAACCCCGGCTTGACCGGGACCAGCGGCGCAGCGGGCGACGGAAACGGCGGAGCGCGGACCAGTTTTCATCAGGAGGCCGAGCAATTGCGCGATAAGGCGTGGGAAAAGGGCGCCGAGTTCAAGGAGCGCGGGCGCCGGAAGGCGGAGGGCATTCTGACCGGCGGAAAGGAAAAGCTGGCCCAGGGGCTGGAAAACAGCGCCGAGGCCTTCCGCAAGATGGGCGATCATTTCCGAGACACCCGGCACGCGCCCATGGGCGATTACGCCTTTCGCGTTTCGGACGGGTTCGACAAGGCGTCGGATTATCTGAGCGAACGGAGCGTCAAGGATATTTCCCGGGACATGGAGACAAAGGCCCGGCGACAGCCGCTGCTGGTGATCGGTGGCGCTTTTTTGATGGGACTGGTCGCGGCGCGATTCATCAAATCGTCGCGGGATTAAAAAGGAGCATGGCATGGCGATTGAAATGAAACGAAAAGAGGACCGCTCTCTCGGAGATCTTTTCTCCGATCTTTCCGGCGAGGTGGCGACCCTTGCGCGCAAGGAGGTCGATCTGGCCAGAACCGAAATGCGCATCAGCGCATCGCGGCTGGTTCAACCGGCACTGCTTGTCGGAGCGGGGGCGGCGATTGTGTTCGCCGGCTTTCTGACGCTGTTGGCGGCGGCGGTGTTCGGGCTGGCTTTCTGGCTGACCTTATGGGGCGCGGCCCTGGCTGTGGGGCTGTTCACCGCCGCTGTCGGGGGCGGTCTGGCCTTCGAGGGCATCGGCCGCGTTCGGCGGGCCCGACTGAAACCGCAGCAGACAATCAACACGATCCGGGAGAACAAGACATGGTTGAGGGAACTAAAGTAGAAAAGGTGAAAATGGCGCCCACGGCAACCGTCGCCGGCGTGACGTCTGAAACCAATATGGTGGCAACGATTGCCGGGGACGCGACACCCGTATCCGACAGATCCGCATCGGTGAAAACGACCCGCGCGCCGGGAGACATGGCCGTGGCGGGCGCGTCTTTAAAAGATCGCGTGGGGGATAGGATGCCCGGGGAATCGGCCGGAAAAGCGGCCGAAGAGGACCGTGAACTGGCCATGATCCGGGCGGAAATCGCCCAGGCGCGCATGGAAACCCGGGAAACGGTCAATGCCATCCAGCACCAGCTTGCGCCCGAGCGCATCGCCGCCCTCGCGGCGGAAAAGGTGCGGGAAATGACCATGGACAAGGCCAGAAGCATGACGCAATCCGCTGAAACCCGGATTCGGGAGATGGGAGAAACCATGTACGATACTATTCGAGACAATCTGATACCGACGGTCATGATCACCGCCGGCGTGGCGTGGCTGATCAAGGAGAGCCGGGAGACGAACGGAAAATCCCACGATTGGAAAGCGTCGCCGGATCATCCCGCCTACAGCTATCCGGAATTTCATGAGTGGCAAGACGCGCCGGACGATCAGTTCCGCCCCCGCAACGCGTACCCGGGGGAGCCGATTCCGCCGGGCGAGCGGATGGGGGATGGAAGGGGCCATGGGACGGACGAGAAGTCCTCGCTGGATTTTTCCAGGGCAGGTGAAGCCATGGCGTCGGCGGCGTCGTTTGCAAGGGACAAGTCCGGCGATCTTGGGCGGCAGGTCCGGCGCGGGTATCGCGGCGCCCGGCGCGGCTTCTTCGATCAGCTTCAGGATAATCCGCTGGCGGTGGCCGGCGTGGCCATGATCGCCGGCGCTCTGCTGGGGCTGAGCGTGCCGGAGACCCACCAGGAGGAGGAATGGATGGGCCCCTACCGGGATCGGATGATGGAAGCGGCCGAGGAGCGGGGCCGGGACACCCTGAGGCGGGCCGAATCCGTGGCCAGTCATGCCGCCCGCGCCGCCTATGATACGGCGCGGGAGGACGTCCGGGATCAGGGTCTGGCGCCGGGAGCGGCGATGGCCTAGCCGGTCCGACGGCCGCGCCGGCCCTACGGCGTTCTCTCCGGCGTTCTCTCCGGCGTTCCCTCCGACGTTTCCTCCGACGTTCCCTCCGGCGTTCCCTCCGGGGCAACGCCGGCAAGGGCGGCCCGCGCGGCCAGGGCCAGCTCCCGCTTGGCCAGGGGCTTTCGTATCACGCCCCTGGCCCCGGCCCTTCTGGCCCGCTCCTCGCCGGCCGGATCGCTGAATCCGGTGCAGATGAGCACGGGCATATGGGGGCGCAGGGCCACCACCTCGCGGGTCAGATCCACGCCGGTGAGGCCCGGCATGGTCATGTCCGACAGCACCAGGTCGAAATCGTCCGGGCCGGCGCGGAAGCGCTCCAGGGCGGCGAGGCTGTCGGCAAAGGGGGTGACAGCGTATCCCAGCCGCTCCATCAGCAGCCGCTCGATGCCCAAAGCGTTCTCGTCGTCATCCACCATCAGCACCCGCTCGGTGCCTGTCGGGGCCGGCGCCGGGGGGGCGGCGCGGCGCTCGGAAGCGTCCCTGCCGATGACGGGCAGATAGAGGTTGAAGGTGGCGCCCACGCCCGGCTCGCTGTACACCTTCACGGCGCCGTTGAAGCGCTTGATGATGCCGTGGACCACCGACAGGCCCAGGCCGCTGCCCTCGCCCACCTTTCGGGTGGTGAAGTAGGGCTCGAAAATGCGGGCAATCACCATGGGCGTCATGCCCGCGCCCGTGTCGCTCACCGTCATCTTCAGGTAGGGGCCGGGGGGGATGTCATCAAACTGGAGGTGGTCATCGGCCGTCAGCACCACCTCCGACAGGAAAACCGACAGCGTCCCGCCCGCCTCCCCCATGGCATGGCGGGCGTTGACGCACAGGTTGACGATCACCTGGTAGATCTGTGTGGGATCGGCCATCACCCGCCCGGCCGCCTCGTCGATATGCATGTTCATGCGTATGGTGGTCGGAAAGGAGGCCCGCAGAAACCGGAGCGCCTCCTTCAAGATCGGACCCACCAGGATCGGCCGGGCCGCCTGCTCCTCCTTGCGGCTGAAGGTGAGGATCTGCCGGACCAGATCCCGAGCCCGCCGGCCGGCGATGTGGATCTGCCGGACGCAGTCCCGCAGGCCTTCGTTTTCCCCGGCCTCGTCCATGGCGATTTCGGCGTAGCCCAGAATGGGGCTGAGGATATTGTTGAAATCGTGGGCAATGCCGCCGGCCAGCCGGCCGATGGCCTCCATCTTCTGGGCCTGGCGCAGCAGGTTCTCCAGCCGCCGGTTTTCCGCCCGGGCCGCCTCGGCCTCGGTCATGTCCTTGCTCACCCCACGAAAACCGATGGCGCCGCCGGCATCATCCCTGATCGGGATGCCGCTGGTCAGATGGGGCGCCAGCCGATCGCCGGCGATAAAATCGAATGCCAGATCCATGAAGGGCCGACCGTCGGCCGCCGCCCCGGCGAACCGCTGCCGCACTCTTTCTGCGTCGGCGGGGGCGATCAATTCAAACAGGGATTGGCCCACCATCTCCCCGGGGGACCTGCCGAGTACCTCAGCCACCCGACCGGAGACGTAGGCGCAGCGGCCATCGGCGTCCGTCTCCCAGATCCAGTCGGCCATGCTGTGGCTGATGTCCCGGAAGCGCCGCTCGCTTTCGGTCAGCAGGCGCTTCATCCGGCTGGCCTCAAGGGCCTTTGCGATCACCAGCCGGACCTCCTCTTCCTTCCACGGCTTTCTGAAATAGTAAAAGATCTTTCCCCTGTTGATGGCGTCGATCACCGCCTCGATGTCGCTGTATCCGGTCAGCAGCATCCGGATGGCGTCGGGATAACGGGGAAGAATCCGCTGGAAAAAGTCCACCCCCGTCTCTTTTGACATCCGCTGATCCGCGATGATCACGTCCACGGCATGTTCCGCCAGCAGGCTGTCGGCCTCCTCGGTGGATTCTGCCAGCAGGATCTCGTAAAAGGAGCGGAACATGTATTTGAAGCCGATCAGGTTCGGCTTCTCGTCATCGATGTACAGCACCCTTGGTCTTTCTTCCAGCGCGTTGCTCATTCCGCGACTCCCAGGGGCAGGTGGATGGCGAACTCGGCCCCCCCGCCCGGCACGCTGTTTACGGTGATGCGGCCGCCGTGATCGGCGATGATCCCGTGGCTGATGGACAGCCCGAGCCCCACGCCCCGGCCAACCGCCTTGGTTGTGAAAAAGGGCTCGAAGAGGCGGTCCCGGATGGCCTCCGGAACCCCCGGCCCCGTGTCCCGGACGCGGACCACCAGCTCCTGGCCGGCGCCCCCCGGCGCCGGGGCGCCCGCTTCCGACGAGCCGTCAGCCTTCCCGTCAGCCTTCCCGGCCGCCTTCCCGTCAACCTTCCCGTCAGCCTTACCGTCAGCCTTCCCGTCAGCCTTACCGGCCGCCTTCCCGTCAGACTTCAGGTCCCGGGCCTCGGTCTCGATCACGATCCGTCCTTCCGGCCCCTCCAGGACCGCGTCGATGGCGTTTGACAGGATGTTGAGAAACACCTGGTTGAGCCGGCCCGGATAGCACATCAGCACCGGCGCTTCTCCGTAGCGCCGCTCCACGGTCACCGAGTCCCGGAGCCGGTGGCTCAGCAGCATCAGGGCCGCGTCCAGGTTCTCGTGAACATCCACCGCCTTTTTGGCCTCCTCGTCCATTCGGGAGAAGAGCCGAAGGCCCGTGACGATGTCCGCGGTGCGCCGGGCGCCGGTGCGGATGTTTTCCAGCAGGGCGTCGATGCCCTGGCGCAGGTCATCCAGGTCCAGGGTCCGCCGCGCTTCGGCCGCCGCCCCCAGCCGCTCGGCCGCCTCCGGGGCGTCCGGCGAAACCGGCAGGGCCTCGCAGGCGTTTACAAAGCGCATCAGATCCGCCAGCAGGTTGCTCAACCCGGCGATGCCCGACACGATGAAGTTTATGGGATTGTTGATCTCGTGGGCGATGCCGGCGGTTAGCACGCCGAGGGAGGCCATCTTCTCCGACTGGATCAACTGGATCTGGGCCGCCTTCAGATTGGCCATGGCGGCCTCCAGTTTTTCGTTCTTGTCCCGCAGGTCCGCCCCCTGGCGCCGCAGCCGGATGTGTGTGTCCACCCGGGCCCGGATCTCCTCGAAGTGGAAGGGCTTGGTGACGTAATCGACGCCGCCGGCGCCAAAGGCCCGCACCTTGTCGAGGGTCTCGGCAAGGGCGCTGATGAAAATAACGGGCACGTCCCGGGTCCGCTCGTCGGCCTTCAGGGCCTCGCACACGTCATAGCCGTCCATCTCGGGCATGGCGATGTCCAGCAGGATCACGTCGGGCGGGTCCTTTTGGGCCGCCCGTATCGCCATGGCGCCCCGGGGGAAGGGCCGCACTATGTAGCCCCGGTCCCCCAGCATCTTTTCCAGAAGCCGCAGATTGGCCGGCGCGTCGTCCACCACGATCACGCAGCCGCCGTCCAATGCCGGCGCCGGCGCCGACGCCCCTGTCTGATAGATTGACTCGCTCATGACGTCCCCTCCCCTTTTCCGCCGGACAGCCGGCCGGCGTCGGCCGCGGCGCCGTCGAACAGGGCCGCGAGCCGGTCGTATTCATACCCTCGGGCCAGCGCCGCCAGGGCCCGTCCCAGCGCGGGGTCCTCTTCGGCCACCGCCGCTATCTCCTCGCTCAACCGATCCATGTAGCCGCCCTCCGTGGCCGCGCGCATCCGCTCGATCCGCTCCGGGGAAAGGGCCGCAAGGGCCGCCGCATCAGCCGATGCCTCTCCCCCATCCGGCCTGTTATCATAGCTCAGGCTCAGGTGGCGGGCCAGTGAACCCAGCACCTCGGCCTCCCGAAAGGGCTTGCGGATGAATTCGTCGGCGCCGTATTCCAGCACCGCCAGGCGCTCCTCCTCCAGGGCGCTGGCGGAAACGGCGATGATGGCCGCGCCGCCGCCGTCCGGCAGGGATTTGATGCGCCGGGTTACGGCCACGCCGTCCATCACCGGCATCCGGATGTCCAGCAGGATGGCGTGGGGCCGAAAGGCCGCGTGAAGGTCCATGGCCTCGGCGCCGTTTTCCGCTGTGGCCACCGTGTAGCCGGCGCGGGTCAGGAATTTTTCCAGGATGTCCCGGTTGGTCTTTTTATCGTCCACCACCAGTATCCGCCATTCGGGGCCGCCCGGCGGCAGGCGGCGGAACTCCTCGGGGGGCGGACGGCTTTCCGGTTCCGCCCCGGCCTCGGCAACGGGCAGGCGAACCGTGAAGATGCTGCCCCGCCCGGCCCGGCTTTCCACCCGGATGTCGCCGCCCAGCAGGCGGGCGTACCTGCGGCTGATGGCCAGGCCCAGGCCGGTGCCCTCGATGTTCCGGTCCCCCGATTTCTGCTCGAAGGATCCAAAGATCGTTTCCAGCTCCGCCTCGGCGATGCCCATGCCCGTGTCGGTCACGGCCACCGTCAGCGCCATCGACCCGTCGGCGGC
>JAABTE010000245.1 GCA_011390035.1 Desulfobacteraceae bacterium
CGGCGGGCCGGGCCGGGAGGAGACCCGGGGGTTTGCCCTGCTGCCGCCGGACGCGGAAAAGGCCGACGTCCTCCGGGGCCTGGACCTTGGCCGGATCGCCCGGCAACTGCTGGCCGGCCGAGCGGCCTGCGCCTGGCCATCCGTGGCCGGCCGCCCCGGCGACACCCTGCGGGTGGTGACGTACAACATCCACTCCTGCCGGTCCATGGACGGCCGGGTCTTTCCGGAGCGGGTGGCCCGGCTGATCGGAAACCTCAAGGCCGACGTGGTGGCCCTCCAGGAGGTGGATGTCTACAGGACGCGCACCGGCCGACGGCACCAGGCCCGGATGATCGCCGAGGCGCTGGACATGCGCTACCGGTTTTTTCCGGTGGTGGAAAACGGCGACGGCGGCTATGGCCTTGCGGTACTCAGCCGGCATCCATTTTCCAGGATCCTGTGCGACTGGTTTCCCGTGATGCCGGGAAACAAGAAGCGCGAGGAGCGAGGCGTCATATGGGCCGTCATCGATACGCCAGCCGGCCCCCTTCATCTGTTCAACACCCACCTGGGGCTCAACCCGAAAGAGCGGCGCTTTCAGGCCACCTGCCTGATGGGCCGCTCCTGGCTGAGGGCGGTGCCGGAAGGAGAGCCCGTGGTGATGTGCGGCGATTTCAACGCCGGCCCCCGCTCGCCGACGTATCGGCTGATCACCGAGCGGTTGCGGGACGTGCGGAAGGGGTTTGAAGATGATCCCAAAGCCATCCGCCCCACCTTTTTTTCCAGAAATCCCCTTTTCCGCATCGACCACATCTTTGCCTCGCAAGAGTTGCGCGCCCTGAAGGTGCGGGTGCCCCGGAGCCATGATTTCCAGGTGGCCTCGGACCACTTGCCGGTGTGCGCCGACCTGCGCGTGATCCAATCCGCCGGCGGGGAATAATGTCTCTCGCCCTTATAAAATACATGCCGCGCCCACTATTCTTTCTCCTGGGCGTTATTTTATAAAAGAGGCTAGCCTCATCGATGAGATCCACCCTCGCTGGCGGATGGGTCGGGACAGGAACCGGAAAACGGGATCGAAAGGAGACTTAAAAAATGTCAGCCGACAGCGCATCCGATCAAATTCATTATGATGTGATCATTCTGGGCAAGGGGCCCGCCGGGCTTCAGGCCGCCGTCCATGCGTCCCGGGCAAAGGCCCGCGTGGCCGTGCTGGGCCGCATCGCCCGCAGCTCTCTTCATAAGGCTCACGTGGAAAATTACTGCTGCATGGGCTCGGTGATGAGCGGCGAGCAGATGCTGGCCCAGGGCCGGTCCCAGGCCGAGGGCTTTGGCGCCGGCTTCATGGAAACCGATGTGGTGGAACTGAGCGAGTTGCCGGAGCCGGGGGCGGGCGGCCGGTTCGCCGTTACCGTCGAATCGGGGGAAACCCTTTTTTGCCATGCGCTGATCCTGGCCATGGGCATCTCCAGAAACCGGCTGAATATCCCCGGCGAAAAGGCCCTGCTGGGCAAGGGCGTGAGCTATTGCGTGGACTGCGACGGCAATTTTTATCGCGGCGAGCCGGTGGCCGTTGCGGGCAACGGAAGCGCCGCGGCCACCGGGGCCCTCACCCTGCTGATGATCGCCAATGAGGTCCACCTCATCTACCGGGACCTGGAGGTGGACGAGCGGCTGAAAGAGCAGGTTGAAGCCAGTGGCATCATCGCCCACCCCGGCCGATGGCCATCGGCGATCCACGGCCAGGATGGCGTTGAGCGCCTGACGCTGGATGACGGCGCCGAGATCGCCGTCAAGGGCGTCTTCATCGAACTCGGGGCCAAGGGGGCCCTTGAGATAGCCACCCGCCTGGGCGTGGCCATGGACCAGGAGGACATCCGCTTCATAGGCGTGGATCGGCGCCAGCGGACCAGTGTGGACGGGGTTTTCGCGGCCGGCGATATCTGCGGGCCGCCCTGGCAGATGGCCAAGGCCATCGGCGAGGGGTGCGTGGCCGGGCTGGCGGCGGCCGAATTCGTCCGCAAGGCCAAAGGGGTAAAGTAAAGAGAGGGATGGTTGCAAAAAATGTTAAATCCTCGGCGATAAATGTAAAAAAAATGACATCATGGAAAGATTGCGGGGAAAAAAAGCGTTTCAAGCTAAAAATACACACTTCACCCCATATCATATGAGACGGGGATTCGTTAATGGAGAGAGCAGCATCGGCTCTCTCTCGGGATGCCTTGCGGGCTTATCGGCATGAATATTGCAAATTCTCATCGCAGAGGTTCATTGGATAGGCTGCCTGGCATATTCACCCCACACCAGCGAAGGAGGTCGTCATGGCGCCGAACACCAACCCCGTGAGGAAATCCGGAACCCGAAACATTTATTGTCCTTACTATGACGGGTGTCTTGACTTTTCGGCAAAGCGGAACTGGCAGTTCTGGGACTGCTCGCAGTGCGCCCATCGCCTGATTCAAAAGCCGATCATTGAGGACCATGTGATGGTAAAGGATGCTTCCCCTTGTTATGAATTGCCGTCCAGCATTTCGTTTTATGGCAATTAGCGCCAATGGGAAACGCGGAAGGCGCACCGGAAGATGAGCCGGCGCGTTGGAAGGGAGGCGGCCGTTCGCTCGCCCGGCGCTGCGGCGCCGGTTCGACGTGCGGCGTCGCATGGGTGAGGCTCGCTCCCGCGCCGAGGCGCTGATCCTGACCCTGCTCGTCCTTCTGCTGATCGCCATTTTAACGGGGGCCGTTCGGCCCCTTGAAGCCAAGGACAAGCTGGTTCGGCTGCTGGCCCTGGTTCAGGACAAGGACACCAGCGCCTTTTTATTTATCGGCCTCATGGCGGTCCTTCCCATTCTGGGCTTTCCTTTGAGCCTCTTTCTGCTCGCCGCGGGCGCCAAGTTCGGCATCGCCGGCGGCATCGCGGTCACGGCCGCCACCATGCCGCTGCACCTGATCGCCGCGTATCTGCTGGCCCTTTGGATGCGGCCCCACATAAGGCGGCTGGCAGACAGAACGCCTTACGACATCCCCCATGTGCCCGACAAAAAGATGATTTCCTTCACCACGCTGTTTTTCGTACTTCCCGGCATTCCCTATGCCCTGAAAAATCTGTTGCTGCCCCTCGGCGGCGTGCCATTCCGATATTATCTGCCCATCGGCTGGGGCGTGCAGTGTGCAATGGCCGTGCCCTTCCTGGGCGTTGGGGGCTCCATGGCCCAGATGAACCCTCTGGTGCTGGGCATCTTCATCGGGGTGATGATCGCCGGCTATTTTCTGATCCGATGGCTCCGGACCCGATACGGCGATATTGTCGAATAGTCGGAAAGGGGCGGGCGTCTCGGATCAGTAGGCCCGGATGGAATAGTAGCGGCGCTGGCCCGGCTTCAGCTCCAGGCGCGGAATCCGGATGGCGTCTGAGGCGGCGGCCGCCGGCGTGGCGATCCGCACCACCACGTTCCGGCGCTGCCCGGGGGGCAGGCGGAAGCGCGCCAGGGTCAGGGCCGCCGGCAGGGTCTCCCAGCCCCGGGTATCGGCCTCTTCCATGATAAACAAAATGGCCCGGGCAAAGAGCGTCACCATCTCGTCATTGGCGCTTTCGGCGGCCTGGGCCATGGCCTCCTTCAGGCCGGCCCGGGCGGTCTCCTTGGCCGCCAGGGCCGCGCCCCGGGCCGAAAGGGCGGATCGGGCCACGGCGTTGAGGTTGGTGGTGACGGCGATGGCCGTCAGCGGTCCGTCCGCGTCGCTTCCGGTAACCTCGCCCCTGGCTGTGGCCCGGTCCTGATATTGCGGAAAGGAAAAGCGGATGGAGGGTGGCAGCACGATGTCGCCGGAGACCTTCACCGGCCCCTTGCCGAAGCCGGCAAAGATCACCAGCTCGCCGGCGTCCGGATCGGGCGCGTGGCCCGGCGGCAGCATCCGCTCGTATTTTCGGGCCTCGTCGGCAAAGCCGAGGCGGAGGGCCAGGCGGTAAAGATCCGGGGCCAGCGGGGCCGGGTCCGGCAGATCCTCGGCCAGCTTGCGGTATTCGATATAGGCGTCGTTGTAAAGGTCCAGGTTTTCGTAGCACAGGGCGGCCAG
>JAABTE010000246.1 GCA_011390035.1 Desulfobacteraceae bacterium
GGCACCCAGGCGTGGCGGTTGTATTCCGTCACCTCTCTGGCCACTGACAGGCCGACGGCGGAAAAGAGGAAGACGCTGAAAAGAAGCGTGATCGTCAGCAGGCAGGCGCCTTCCGAGTCGTACCAGGGGATGATGATTTTTCTAAACAGAGTCTGTTGTTCAAGGCGCATAATGCCCGCCATATTAAGGGAGGATCTGGAAAAATGCAAGAAAAGGCGAGATGCGTCGCCGAATATCGGCGAGGCGTGCGCAGGGGCGGGGGAAGGGCGGCCAGGTGTTTGGCGCCGCGCAGGGGCGGGGAAGGGGCGGCCAGGGGTTTGGCGCCGCGCAGGGGCGGGGGAAGGGCAACCAGGGGTTTGGCGTTGCTGGCATGGATGGCCATGGCGTGGGCCGCGATGGCGTGGACCGGATGCGCTCCGGCGCATCGACGGCCCGCCGGGGCGGCCGGCCCGGAGCCGCCCCATATGGCCGGCCGGCCCCCCGCCGCGGCCCCGGAGGCCGATGTGATCATAGACACCCGAACGGGAGAGCCCGTCTCCTTTGAGGCGATGATGGACGATCTGGCCGACGTCCGGGTGGTCTTCATCGGCGAGCGCCACACCAGCGCCGCCCATCACGAGATCCAGCTCCGGATCATAAAGGCCCTTTACGAGCGCCATCCCCGGGACCTGAAGGTGGGTATGGAGATGTTCTCCCGCCCCTACCAGTCGGTGCTGGACGACTGGTCCGCCGGCCTGCTGGACCGGAGCCGGTTCCTCCGCCGCGTCCACTGGCACGCCAACTGGAAATACGATTTCGACCTGTACGCGGGCATCCTGGAATTTGCCCGGGAGGCGTCCATTCCGGTGGTGGCCCTGAACATCCCCTTTCACATCCCGCCCAAGATCGCCGTGGGCGGCATCGACACCCTGCTGCCCGAAGAGGCCGCCCAACTGCCCCGGAGCATAGACACCCAGAACGCGGCCCACCGCGCCTATCTTAAGGAGAT
Source organism: Desulfobacteraceae bacterium (assembly GCA_011390035.1). Taxonomy (GTDB): domain Bacteria; phylum Desulfobacterota; class Desulfobacteria; order Desulfobacterales; family JAABSP01; genus JAABTE01. The sequence goes on from JAABTE010000246.1 coordinate 989, forward strand.
CTACGAGCGGCACCGCGCCATGCTCCGGGGCCGGGACGATTTCGAGGATTTTTACATGGTCCAGAACGTCTGGGAAGACGTGATGGCCGAGGCGGTGGCCGACAACCTGGGCGACGGTTGCATGGCCGTGGCGCTGGGCAACGGCCACATCGTCAACCGCTACGGGGTGCCGGATCGCATGGCCGCCCGAACCGGCCTCCCATACCGCACGGTGCTGCCCGACCCGGGTGGCGACGTGGTCCCGGGCCCGGCCGTGGGCGATTATATCTGGCGGACGGCCGGACCCGATCAGGAGACGTCCGGACCCCATCCGAAGACGGCGGGACCTGATCAGGAGACGGTCGAACCCCATCCGAAGACGTCCGGACCCGATCCGAAGACGGCCGAATCCGACTCCTAAAATAAAATTTAGCAAGGAGCGTGCCGCCGGCCTCATACCGGGCCGGCGGCTGCCGTCCCTAAAATTTTTTGGCCCGCGTACCCCCCTGTTTTTCTTCGGATTCATCCCCGCAGAATTTTTTTAAAAACCCCACATATTGATTTTTAGGATTGACAGATAACAAGATATAGCGTTATCTAGAATTTAAAACGAACGGCCGCCCATTGCCGGGGCGGGTGGCGCTGGTTATATTTCAAGACGAATCAGGGCCATATCGGAGGGCCGCGGGAAGCCGCGAAAAGGCGGCCTCGAAACGGCCAAAAAGCAAGGAGAAGGTGATCATGGTTCACAACGCGGATCACGAGGGCGTCCTATCCCTCAACAGCGCAAAAGGAGCGACGGTGTTCGACAAGATAAAGAAGCGGGACGGCAGGGTTGTGGAGTTTGACGGGGCCAAGATCACGGCGGCCATCGCCAAGGCGGGCGAGGCCACGGCCGAGTTCGGCGAGCGGGAGGCCAGAAAGCTCACGCTGCGGGCCCTGACCCTGGCCCATGAGCTGCGCCTGGGGCCCGTTCCCGAGGTGGAGGAGATCCAGGATATCGTGGAGCGGGTGCTGCTGGACACCCCCTATTACAAGACCGCCAAGGCCTACATCATCTACCGGGAGCAGCACGCCCAGATCCGCAACATCGCCAGCCGGGCCAGCGTGGACCTGGTGGAGCAGTACATCCTGAAGCTGGACTGGAAGATCAAGGAAAACAGCAATATGTGCTTTTCCCTCCAGGGCCTGAACAACTACATCTCCTCGGATGTCACCTCCGAATACTGGCTCAACCGCATCTACCCGCCCGCCATCCGGGACGCCCATAAAAACGGCGACCTGCACCTGCACGATCTGAGCCTGCTGTCTGTCTATTGCGTGGGCTGGGACCTGAAGGATCTTCTCAAGCAGGGCTTCAGGGGCGTCGAGGGCAAGGTGGAAAGCGCCCCGCCCCGGCACCTGCGCTCGGCCCTGGGGCAGGTGGTCAACTTCTTTTACACCCTTCAGGGAGAGGCGGCCGGGGCCCAGGCCATCTCCAACTTCGACACCCTGCTGGCCCCCTTCATCCGGTTCGACGACATGGATTACCGGGATGTCAAGCAAGCCCTCCAGGAGTTCGTCTTCAACATCAACATCCCCACAAGGGTGGGATTTCAGACGCCCTTTACCAACATCACCATGGACCTTTACGTGCCCGGCATCTTAAAGGACCACCCGGTGATCATCGGCGGCAAGGAGCTGGACGTAACCTACGGCGAGTTCCAGCGGGAGATGGACATCCTGAACCGGGCCTTTGCAGAGATCATGATGGAGGGCGACGCCCGGGGCCGGGTCTTCACCTTCCCCATCCCCACATACAACATCACGGCCGATTTCGACTGGGAAAACCCCAACCTGGAAGCGATCTGGCGGATGACCGGAAAATACGGCATCCCCTATTTTTCCAACTTCGTCAACTCCGACATGTCGCCGGAAGACGCCCGGTCCATGTGCTGCCGCCTGCGGCTGGACAACCGGGAGCTGCTCAAGCGGGGCGGTGGCCTGTTCGGGGCCAACCCGCTCACCGGCTCCATCGGAGTTGTCACCATCAACCTGCCGCGCATCGGCTTTCTGGCGGACACGGAGCGGGCCTTTTTCAAGCGGCTCGACGAGATGCTGGGCCTGGCCCGAGACAGCCTGGCCATCAAGCGCAAGGTGCTGGAAAAGTTCACGGACAAGAACCTGTACCCTTACAGCAAGTTCTACCTGCGGGAGATCAAGGAGGCCAGCGGCCTGTACTGGAAGAACCATTTTTCCACCTTCGGCATCATCGGCATGAACGAGGCGTGCCTCAACTTCCTGGGCGCGGACATCGCCGGCCCCGAGGGCCAGGCCTTCGCCCTGAAGGTGATGGACCACATCCGGGGCCGGATCGCCGCCATGCAGGAAGAGACCGGAGACATCTTCAACCTGGAGGCCACCCCGGCAGAGGGCACCTCGTATCGGCTGGCCATGAAGGACAAGGAGCGCTACCCGGACATCGTCTGCGCCAACGAGTCCGGCTGCCGGCGGGGCGAGGACCCGTATTACACCAACTCCACCCAGCTTCCGGTGGATTACACCGACGACATCTTCGAGACCCTGTCGCTCCAGGACACCCTCCAGGCCAAGTACACCGGCGGCACGGTGCTGCACATCTACCTGGGCGAGCAAGTGGAGGACATCGAGGCGGTCAAGAGCCTGGTGCGCAAGGTGGCCGGCGGCTTCCGGCTGCCATACTTCACCCTCACCCCCACGTTTTCCGTGTGCCCGGCCCACGGCTACATCAAGGGCCGGATGGAGCAGTGCCCCAAATGCGGCCACGACACGGAGGTGTACAGCCGGGTGGTGGGCTACCTGCGGCCGGTGAAGCAGTGGAACGACGGCAAGCAGGCCGAGTTCGGCCGGCGCAGGATGTTCCAGGTGGCGTCATGAAAGATTATTCAGCGCGACATCGACGCTTGATGGGAATGGATGCCTGACATGAATCTCGGCGGTGTTCAAAAACAATCGCTTATAGATTATCCCGGAAAGGTGAGTTGCGTGCTATTCCTTTCCGGGTGCAACTTCGACTGCCCTTACTGCCACAACCCGGACCTGGCCAGAGGCTGC
>JAABTE010000247.1 GCA_011390035.1 Desulfobacteraceae bacterium
GGAACCCCCGGCGTAGGTGCGCTCGCCGATATCAAGCACCCGAAAATCGCCCGCATCCCCGGCCTCGGGGGCGGGCCTCTCGGCCGGAGGGTCGGCGACGGCGGCCGCCGGCCCGGATGGCGCGGCAAGGATCAGGCACAGCGACACCAGGCACAAAGGGGCCAGGCGCCGGAGGCGCAGGATCCGGAGGCGCAGGATAATGGAAAAGACAATGCCGCGCCGGTCGGGCGCGGGCGGGGTGGCAAGGGGCGGGGTTTTCATAGGGGGCTCCTGACCGGGCGCGATCAAGGGCGGGAATGGACGTCCCGCCCCTTCCCGATGTTCAATCGAGAAAGGAAAAATCCTGAATCAGATTCTCGATGGTGTTGAGGGTCTTCCGGTTGATGGACGTGAACTCGAATCCCACCGCGAAAAAATTGGGATTGATGTCCTTTTCGCACCAGACGCTCTTGGCGTCGAAATTGATCTGATTGTCGCCGTCGATCACATCCGGCAGCAGCATCCGCATCTTAAATTCGATCCCATCGTCGAGGGGACGCTCGCATGTGAGCATCAGGCCCCGGGTGGTGATGTCCACCAACTGACCGACTAGCCGGTCGTTCTCCCGGTTGAAGATGCTCAGGTAGTAGATCAGATGGCGCCGTTTCAGCCGCCTTTTGTAGGACATGGGCGCTCTCCTTGGGGGCGGGGATACAGCCCGCGCCGGGGTTCGGCCCGGCGCGCCCGGAACCGTCTCCGCGCACGCCGGATTGCTTTGGGTTCATGAAAAGGCCGTCTGAGCGGGCCTAGTTTTCATACTTGAAGGAGAGGGCCACCCGGGCGCGGAAGGCGACCACCTTGCCCTCCTCCACCCGCATGTCGAGCTTGTTGATTTCCGCGATCCGGAGATTTTTCAGGCTTTTTCCGGCGGTTTCCACGGCCGCCCTGGCGGCTTCCTCCCAAGAGGTCGCGCTGGTTCCCACCAATTCGATTACCTTATAAACGCTTTCAGCCATGTTAAACCTCCCTTTTTTGGGTAAAGATTGTCGGATCATACGATGTTGCCTGCCGATAAACATGCTTCTTGCACTGTTCTTTCCATTTTCCGCCGGCCTTTCGCACCTCCTTTCCCGCCCGGCGCCGGCGCCCCGGCCGGGGCGCCGATGTCTTAAGATCCGGTTTTTTAAGATACGGCTTCATAAGACACATATACCAAAATCACGGGCCGATAACAAGCTTTCTTCTTTCGCTGCAATTCAGATTTCCGGCCATTTTGCCTCCGCTGCCGCTCCTACAGGTCCGCCGCGGACCTGAGGATAAAGGCCGCCTCCGCCAGTCCCACCCGCTGCTGCGCCTACAGGCCCGCCGCGGACCTGAGGATAAAGGCCGCCTCTGCCAGCCCCACCCGGCCGTCATTGTTGACGTCCGCGCCGGATCCGGCGTATCCGGGCCGGATTTGCGTCGAGGTGTCAATGCCGGCGAGGGCGCTGATGGCTATGACCGCGTCGGTGAGATCCACCACGCCGTTGCCGTCGATGTCTCCCGGTATCCGGGAGATGTCGGTGCGGGTTTCAATGACATTGGACGGGCCGCTGACGCTTCCGGAGATCGTGGCCCGGACCTGGTAATAATAGACGGTGTCCGGCGTCAATCCCGTCACCGCCCGCGAGGTGCCGGACACGGAAAGGTTGTTGTAGCCGGTGACAAAGGTGGTGAATTCGGCGTTCGTGGCCACGTCCAGCCGGTATCCCGAGGCGCCGGGCACCCCCTCCCACCGGGCCGTGAAGTCGTGGGCGGCGATGTCGTTGGGGTCAAGGGCAACGGGCGGGTCAAGCGAGAAGGCGTACCGCAGGATGGTGAGCCCGCTGCCCACCCCGGCCACATATATTTCGGCCCCGGCCACCGCCAGATCCCTGCCGTCGCCATCGAGGACGTGAGTGGCGGTTTGCCTCGGGTTGGCCGGATCGGTCACGTCAAAAATCCACAGGGTCCGGCCGGCCAGCAGATACGCCTGGAGATAGGCCACCTGTATGGCCGCCGGCGCGGTGGGCGTCGGGAAGAAGGCCGCCTGAACCGGCTTGGACGGGTCGCTCACATCGATGATCCGAAGGCCCGCCGTCTCCAGAACATAGGCGTGATGGCCGGACACCAGGATCTTTTGGGCCGGGGTGGCCATAAAGAGGCCGCCCACCTCCCCCGGCAGGGCCGGATCGGTTATCTTCACCACCCGGATGCCGTCGATGTCGGCCAGGTAGGCGAAATCTCCCGAAACGGCGATGTCCAGCGAGACGCTCCGGCCGTAATCGCCCAGTTCATAGGGGGCGGTGGGATCGCTCGCGTCGATGATGCGCATGCCGCCGCCGTAGCCGTCGGCCAGATAGACCCGGTTGCCGGAGACGGCCACGCCCCGCACCTCGCCATCGGTGCCGATGGAGCCCATGAGGACGGGGGACGCGGGGGCGCTCACATCATAAATGTACAGGCCCATGTCGTCGGCGCCCACATAAAGCAGGTCCGAGGCGTGAACCATGTCCCGCACGGTGGCGGGCGCGTCGAATCGTCCGATCTGGCGGACATTGGCCGCGTCAGAGGCGTTCAGCGCATAAATGGTTCGGCCGGAGGCCAGATAGACGATCCGGCGGGCGGCGTCCACCGCAAGAACGTCTCCGGCGGCGCTGGGCCAGGTCCCCAGTGTCTGAAAATCGGATTCGGTTTTCACGGCGATCACGTTGGAGTTTTCGCTGGCGAGGCCGTCCCGGACGGCCCGCAACCGGTAATGGTAGGTCGTGGCGGGGGACATGCCGGAAATTGCCAGTTGGGTGGCGGTCACGCTTCGATCCGCGTACCCGGCGATCAGGTTGCTGAAATCGGCGGTGGCGGACAGGTCGAAGCGGTATTCCGACGCCCCGGCCACCGGCTCCCACCGGGCGGTGAACGAGGTGGTGCCCACATCCCCGGCGGCCAGGGCCACCGGCGTCGGCACCACGGGCGTGAAGGAATAGATGGCCGTTCCGCGGTCGCCGTCGGCCACATAGATCCGGTCCGCGGTGGCGAACACGGCGGTGGCCTGGCCGTTGGTGTCCGCTGCGGCCGCGTCGGCGATGGCGGCCGGATCGGAGATGTCCACCACCCGAATGCCGCCATCATACAGGGCGACAAAGGCCCATGCGCCCGCGGCTTGGACATCCACGGCCCAGCTTGCCCATTGCAGGCTTGAGGCCGGGACCGGGCTGGCGGGATTGGCGATGTCGATGGCCAGCAGGCCCCCCGCGTCGTCGGCCACCAGGGCGATGCCGTCTATTGCCGTCACGGCGGTGGCGTTTCCTCCGGTGTCGTAAAACCCGACCTCGGCCGGGCCGCCCTCGGCCATAAGATCGATGATCCGGAGTCCGGCCTCGCCGTCGGCCACATAAACCATTGAGCTTGTGGCGAAAACACCCGAAGCGGCGCCGGGGGTGTCCACGGAGCCGGCCGGGGCCATGGCGGCCGGGTTGGCTATATTAATGATCTTCAGGCCGGCGGCGCCGTCGGCCACATACGCCCGTGATTCGACAACAGCCACGTCAGTTGCCTCCGTCAGGCCGGAGAACTCCCCCAGAAGCGTCGGGGCGGCCGGATTGGTCAGGTCGTAGGCAGCCAGTGTGTTGGCGCCGGCGATCACATAGGCGCGGCTTCCGTCCAGGGCCACGGCCCGTCCGGCCTGGCCTCCGGGCAGCAAGATTCGGCCCACGGCCACGGGCGTGGCCGGCGCGGTGGCGTCGAGGATCCACAGGATGCCGGCGCTGTCGGCGACGCAGGCCATGCCGTCGGCTGCGGCCACGTCCTCGGCCTGGTACGGCGTGAGCCATGCTCCCTTAAGGCTCAGCGCGGACGGGGTACTCACATCGATGATGCGCAGCCCGGTTCCGTCCGCCACGAAGGCAAGGCCCGAGGCGGGGGCCAGCCGGATGGCCTGGGCCGGCCCCGGGGTGGTATAGAGGGTTTTCACAACGGGCGCGGGCGGGGTCACGTCTGCGATG
>JAABTE010000248.1 GCA_011390035.1 Desulfobacteraceae bacterium
GCATCGGATACGAGAGGGAGATGGCCAAGGCGGCCTTTGAGCTGGGCGCCGTCGGCAAGGTTGCGGAAAAGCCGCTCAAGGGCCGCAAGGGCTATTATGTCATCGCGTTGAAGGAGCGCAAAACGCCCGACGCCGCGGCCTTCGAGAAGGATCGCGAGAGCGTTCGGAGCCAACTGGTCCAGCGCAAGCAGGCGTCCGTGTACAACAACTGGATATCCCGGATCAAGTCCGAAAGCGAGATTCAGACATTCCTGAACCAGACCTGATAGCCAGATTCAGACATTCCTGAATCAGACCTGATAGCGATATTCAGACATTTTTGAATCAGACCTGATGCGGAAACGATCTTAAGAAACAATTGCGGCAACGATTTTAAGAAACAATTGCGGCAACGATTTTAAGAAACAATTACGGCAACGATCTTAAGAAACAATTACGGCAACGAGATTAAGAAACAATACTGACAAAGAGGAGGCGTGGCCATGGCGAGGGAGACGACCAAAAAATGCCCATACTGTTCTTACACGCTGGCCATCAAAGATGATGTGTGTTCCTCGTGCAAGAACAAGGTGGGGCAGCCGGATGAGCATGGAATCGCGGAAAAGCCGACGGACTGGCTGTCTTATGTGTACGCGATAGTCACCATCGGGGCCTTTGGCGGATTCATGTACTGGCTATTTTTCCTGAAAGACAAGGGAGGTGGTTGATCATGGCGAGCCTGACCGATGCGGACAAGGACGCCCTGTTGCGGATAGCCCGCTCCACCATCGCGGCCAAACTCACGGGCCAACAGGCGGCATGGCGGCCCGATGAGCCGTCTCCGACGCTGCTGGAGAAACGGGGCTGTTTCGTAACCCTCCACCTGAACGGCGCCCTGCGCGGATGCATCGGCACAATCGAGCCCGCGTCCCCCCTGATGGAGGGAGTGGCGGAAAACGCCCTGAACGCCGCGTTTCGGGACCCGCGATTTCCGCCACTGACCGAAAACGAAGCGGACCGCGCCCAGATCGAAATCAGCGCGCTGACGGTTCCCGCGCCCCTGGCGTTCACCGATCCGGAGGATCTGAAAAACCGTCTGATTCCCGGAAAGCACGGCGTGATCCTGTCCAAGGGGTGGCACCGCTCCACCTTTCTGCCCCAGGTATGGGAGCAGCTTCCGGACCCGGAGGTTTTCCTGTCTCACCTGTGCCGGAAGGCGGGCATGGGCGCCGACTGCTGGCGGGACCCGGACATCGGCGTCATGGTCTATGCGGCGCTCTATTTTTCTGAATCGGAATCTTCTGAAACCCAACCAAAAGGAGCGGAATCATGCCTGAAGCGATGAAGTCCATCGCCCAAGCGGATCGGGAGCTGCTGGTGGATCTGGCGATGGACGCCTTCCACCGAATCGTCTTTCACTACGGCGCCTGGTTCGCCCAGACCGAGCATCAGCTCGGCATGGGCGAGGCCCTGAAGGTGGAGCGGGAAGTCTGGAACGCGAGCCTGAAGAACCAGATGACCCGCCTTGGCAAGACCCTCGGCTTTGAAGTAGAGGACGGCGTGCCGACGGTTATTCGAAAAATGGATGCCGACGCCCTGCGAAAACTGCTGGAAAGCCTGGCCGTAAACTGGCTGGCCAATGACGGCATCTGGTTTCAGGGGGTGGAGTCCACCTGGGGGATGAACGACGCCAAGCGGTGCAACGACACCTGCTGGACCCGCTATTCTCCCTTCGAGGCGGCCCGGATCAAGGACCTGCTGGGCCTGCCGGAGCAGGCGGGGCTGGATGGGCTGAAAAAGGCCCTTGGGTATCGGCTCTACGCGGTGATCAACGAACAGTCCGTCGAGGCGGTGGATGACGCCGCCTTTATATTCCGAATGGACAACTGCCGGGTGCAGGCGGCCCGGAAGCGCAAGAACCTGCCCGATTACCCCTGCAAGTCCGTGGGGCTGGTGGAATATTCATCCTTCGCCCGGACCATCGATTCCCGCATCCGCACAGAGTGCGTGGGATGTCCGCCGGACCCGCATCCGGAGGAGTGGTTCTGCGCCTGGAAGTTCAGCCTCGCCGAATCCTGATTCCGGCCGGACTTCGGCCGGACTCGAACCGCGTCTTGATGGATTTCCCCAAGCCTTCCGGCTGAACCTGATGGACATCGGCGGGCTTTGGACATCCGGCGGCTTGCCGCCCCGCTTCGCCCGCTATGGCTTGAAGGGCGGCGGCTCGCCGGCCGTCCGGGCCTCTTGCTCCAGCAGTGAGCGCTTCAATTCGATGCCGCCGCCGAATCCCCCCAGCCCGCCGTCGCTTCGGACCACCCTGTGGCAGGGCACCAGCAGGGGAAACCGATTGGCCGCCATGGTGGCGCCCACGAACCGCGCCGCCCGAGGCCGGCCGATGGCCTCGGCCACCGCGCCGTAGGACTTGACCGCCCCCGGCGGGATATCCCCCACCTCCCTCAGCGTCCGAAGCTGAAGCTCCGTCAGCCCCGTCAGGTCCAGCCAGTCCCAGCGGATGGGGATCATGGCGAAGTTTTCAAAATATCCCAGGAGCATGTCCGCCAGGCGGCGGACGGCGTCCGGCGCCCGAAACGGGCCGAACGCCTCTGCCGGTTCCGGCGCGGGCAGGTGGATATCCTGGATGGGGGCGGGTTCCTCGCCGTACCGGATGACCGCCGTTCCGAAGGGGCTGCTCACATGCAGCGCCCCGATGGTCGCCGAGCGATGTTTCATTGGGGGAGGTGTCCTGTCAAATATGTCCCTGTCCAAGGCGGATAAGGCGCCGAAAAAGAAAATTCCCCGGCCCCCCTGAATGCGGGGAACCGGGGAATGGAACTTGCGGACTGGACGGCCGATCAGGTCTCTTCGACGGTGATGGCGTCTTCCTCGCACACCTCAACGCAGCTCTCGCAGCCCAGGCACTCCTCGGCGTTCACGGGAACGGACTTGCCGTCCTGCATCTCGAACACCTCCACCGGGCAGACATCAACGCACTCCTCGCATCCGGCGCATTTATCTTCGTCAACACTCGGATTAAAAGCCATTTGCCAACTCTCCTTTCTTTCCATTTGATTTGGATGTGATCCGGTTTTATCACATTTCCTGTGAGTGATATCCCGTCATTCTCGATATCGTGAACCCCCTGTACCCCAATCCGATTCGGGAGTCAAGCCCTCATATTCAATTTTTTACCTGGAATCGGAAAAAGGGGAATCAGATTACAAATTCCACCAATCCGAACAGGCACTTATCGCCCTTGCCCGACGCTTGCGCCCCCGGCGCCGCCCCGGACAGGAGGGCTGCGATGGGGATGCCTGCGGCCCGATGCAGGGCGATAGCGACGCCGCCCGGCGCCCGCGCGCCGATTTCACCGGGCTTTCCGCCGCCGGCGAATTCGGTGGCCGCCGCTCTCAACCGATCCCGGGCCCCGGGGTCGGCCGGGTCCAGATGGATCACCAGCCGATCCAGGGGATCGAAGGCCGCTCCGCCGCCGGTCCCGTTCATGGTATGCATTTTCTCGGCCAGATCAAGGGCCTGATCCATCACCTGATCCAGAATCGGCCGGCTGGTGGTGATAAAGATGGTATCGGCCGGGTTCAGGTCCGGATCATGGACCATCAGGCGGGTCCAGGCAGCCAGCCGTGTTTGGGTATGATGGATGCCGGTGTCGGTGGCCGGCAGGGACGGCAGGGGGGCTACCGGCGTCTCCGGCTCCCGGCCGTGCAGGCTCTCCATCAGGCGATCCGCGCCCCGGTCCACCGCCCTCAGCTCCTGATCCATCTCCCGCTGGCGCCGGTCGAATTCGTGGGCAACGCACAGAAAAAGCCGGGCCTCGAAGTCCGGGTCCGCAGCAGCCTTGGCCGAGCCGTCGCCTGCTAACCTGTCGCCTGCCAACCCGTCGCCGGCCGAGCCCTTGCCGGCGGGGCCGTCCGCCGGATTCATCGCCTTGCGCCGCAAAATCTCCGACCGGATCCGGGAGGTGGCGTTCTCATCGAAAAAGGGCGCCTTCTCCGGCATGGC
>JAABTE010000249.1 GCA_011390035.1 Desulfobacteraceae bacterium
GACGCTCTTCCGATCTCGCCGCCTTTCCCGGCTCAGACCCGTCCGCCTCCTTGTCGCCCGAGGCCGGTTCGCCAGTCGCCGGGCAGGGGATCGTCGCCGCCTGCTTTCCCGGGGCCATCCCATTCTCGGGCCCATGCCCGAGCCCATGCCCGGACCCATGCTCAGACCTGGGCTCCGGCCCCTCCACCACCTCCAGATCCACGGAAAAGAAGAATGTGGCGCCGCTGTCCGGCTCGCTCTCCACGGCGATCCGGCCGCCCATGAGCCGAACAAGTTTTCTGCAGATGGCCAGCCCCAGGCCGGTGCCCTCGTGGGCGCGGCAGACGGCGTTGTCCAACTGGAGGAAGGGATCGAAGATATCCTCCCGGCGCGCCGCCGGAATGCCGATGCCCGTGTCCGTTACGGAAAAGCAGAGGGTGGCCCGCCCGCCGGTCCGGCCGAGGGTCCCGGCCGCCAGCATCACCTCGCCTTCGGCGGTGAACTTGACCGCGTTGCCCAGCAGGTTTATCAGCACCTGCCGCAGGCGCGAGGAGTCTCCCACCACCGTTTCGGGCAGGTCCGGATCAAAATGCCAGCCCAGGGCCAGCCCCTTTTCCCGCGCCCGGACCGAAACGGCCGACAGCGCCTCGCTCAACACGGACCGGGTGCCGAAGGGCGTCGGATGCATGACCATCTGGTCCGCCTCGATCCTGGACAGGTCCAGGATATCGTTGATCAGCGTCAGCAGGTGGTGGGCAGACACCCGCACCATCTCCAGATACTCGCGCTGGACGTCGCTCAGGCGGGTGTCCATGGTCAGCTCGGTCATGCCGATGATGGCGTTCATGGGGGTGCGGATCTCATGGCTCATGTTGGCCAGAAAGCGGCTCTTGGCCTCGTTGGCCGCCTCCGCGGCGTCCCGGGCCTGCTTCAGGGCCGCCTCGGCCTCCTTCAGCTCGGTGATGTCCACTCCCACCCCCAGCACCGCCGTCTCCCGGCGGCCCGAGCTGTCGAAGGGGATCTTGGCGGTGCTAAGAAGGCGCCGGCGGCCGGTCGCATCGGTGAAGGGCACGTCGGTGTAATAGCGCGACTGCCGGCTGTCCATCACCTCCCGGTCTTCCCGCAGGAAGCGCTCCACCTCTTCGGACACCGGGTGAACATTGGCGTGGCTGGCCCCGGCGAGCAGCTCCGCGGTGGTGTTGTAGGCCTCGGCCATGGCCCGGTTGGCCAGAAGAAATCGGCCCCGCCGGTCCTTGGCGAAGATCAGGTGGGGCACAAGGTCGATCACCTGGCGCAGTTGGCGCTCCTTGAGCCGGACGGCCTCCTCGCTGGCGCTCCGCTGAAGGGCCAGGGCGTAAAGGGATGCGAGCCGTTCGATGACGGCCCGGTCCCGCTCCGTGTAATCCCGTTCCGCGTTGGCCACGGACACCTGCCCCGCCACCCGCTCGCCGATGGTGGCCGGCGCGGAGAGAAATCGGCGCAGGGGCGCGTGCCCCGTTGGGATGCCCGTGGAGCGGGGGTCGGTTTCCGGGTTGTTGGACAGGACGGTTTCGCCATGCTTGAGCACCCAGCCGAAAAGCCCCGTGAAATTTTTAAAGACACCGCTCCGGTCCTTCATCTCGCAGTGGCGCCAGCCGTCGTGGGCCAGGGTGGGCACCACCATATAGCCGGTCTCCCGGTCGATATAGCCCACGTACCCCATGCGGCTTTCGGTCAGCTCCCGGGCGATTGCGAGTACCCGGACGGCGATGGGCTCCATGTCCGTTGCCGCCAGCAGCTCCCGGGCCAAAGAGGCCATGGCCGCGTTGATCCGGGCCTCCCGCTCCAGGGCGAGCTGGGTGACCTTGCGCCGGGTGATGTCCTGGGAGGTGCCGTAAAGCCGCTCCGGCCTTCCGTTGCGAAAATGGACCTTGCCCATGGTGCGGACCCATTTCTGGCCGCCCAGGGTGTCCCGAAAGGGCAGCTCCATGTCGTAGGGCGCCCCGCTTTCGATGGCCGCCCGGATGGAGCGGCCCAGGGCCTTTCGCCCCGGCTCCGGGAAAAAGACCAGGCTGTTGTGCAGGTTCGGCCGAAAGCGCTGGTCCACCCCGTGCAGGGCGTACATCTGATCGGTCCAGGTAATCCGGTTGGTGCTCAGGTCCAGCTCCCAGCCGCCGATGAGGGCGCTTTTCTGGGTTTCGGAAAGGATTATCTCCCGCACATGCGGCGACGTTTCAGCCTCCGGCTCGTCCGGAAGGGCATTCCGTGTCAAGGCGATCACCACCGGCTCGCCGGTCTCCGGCGGCGTGGGCAACGGTCTTTCGTCTGGCGCGTTCATGCGCGATTCCCCCTGGAATGGTGTGGAATGGGTTCGACGGCGGCTTGTTCATCTGTTCATATCGCTTTCGCCCCGATCCTGTCAAATACTTTGGCGCCGCAATTTTTAAACCCGCAGGCGTCCGATTCGGCCCGATGGGCTGTGATCTTTGCATTTGCAACAGCTCGACTTTAACCGTTTCCTGGCGTTATGGCGGAATTGGGCTTGAATTCCGCGCCGGATCATGGCAATCTGTGCCGGATTTTTTTTGATACTGAAATGGAGAAGGAAAATGGACATACCCCAACGCGCGCGACTGACGCTGACGGACGCGCTTAAAACACACACCCGCGATCAGGACAAGGTGATGGCCCCCGCCGAAACGGCGCGCCGCTTCCGGGAACGGCTGGCCGCCCTGGACCTGGATATTTTAAAAACCACCACCCGGATCGACAACGGCCGGCTTGGCATCCCCGTCTTTTTCAGCCTCTGCGGGGCCGACGCCGCCGCGGTCACCGGCACCCGAAAGCAGATGGGCAAGGGCGCCACCCCAGAACAGGCCGAGGCATCCGCGGTGATGGAGCTGGCCGAGCGGTTCAGCTTCTTTTCCTTCAATCGGGATCCGGCCAACTTTGTCACCGGAACATGGGCCGATTTCAGCGAGCATGCCCTGCCCCTCGACAGCATCGCCCGGTCGGTCCACGACGCGGGGCCGGACCTGGACCAGGGGCTGGCCATCTTCAAAACCCTGCCCATGCGCTGGACCTGGGGCTTTTCCCTCACCCGGCGGGAGCCGGCGCTCATCCCCTTCGACTGGTTCTTCGCCATCAACGCCTTTAACGGCCCGTCCGCCGGCAACTGCCGGGAAGAGGCGCTGATCCAGGGCATCTGCGAGGTGGTGGAGCGGCATGTGTGCGCCCTGGTGAGCCGGGGCCGGCTGGAAACCCCCGCCATCCGCCCGGAAACCGTTACCGATCCGGCGGCAAAAGAGATGCTCGAAAAGTACGCCGCGGCCGGCATCCGCCTGTGGCTGTCAGATATGACCCTTGGCATGGGCATCCCCACCGTGGGGGCGCTTGCCCATGACCCGGCCACCTTCCCCGAGTCCAGCGAGCTGGTCTGGACCGCCGGCACGGCCCCCAGCCCCGAAAAGGCATTGAGCCGCGCCCTGTCGGAAACGGCCCAGCTCGGCGGCGATTTCAACACCGGCGCCAACTATGTGGCCAGCGGCCTGCCCAAGCCGGCGGATCTTGCCGACGCGGCCTTTATCACCAGAGTGACTCCCGGCGCCGACGTTGCAGCCCTGCCGGACATCTCCGACGCCAACATCCGCGTGGAGATCGAGCGAGCCGTGGCCGCCCTGGCCGGGCGCGGCCTGGAGGCGCTGACCATAGAAACCACCCATCCGCGCCTGGGCGTGCCCGCCTTTTACACCCTCATCCCCGGCGCCCACTTCCGGGAGCGGGCCGCGGCCACCAGCGTTGCCATGTTCTGCGCCAAGCTCATGGCCGAAAACCGGCCGCCCCGTGAGGCCATCGGCCGGCTGACGGAGATGGACCGGCTGATACCGAACCGGTACTGGAACCAGTTCTACCTGGGCAACCTGCGCCTTTCCATGGATGATCCGGAAACCGCCCTGATTCACATGGAAAAGGCCCTGAACCTGAACCCGGACCCCCAGGACGCCCCGGCCATCCATTCGTACATGGGCGTC
>JAABTE010000250.1 GCA_011390035.1 Desulfobacteraceae bacterium
TCCAGGGGCGTTGCCCCTGGCTGTATGGATGTCGCCCCGTTGGGGCTTAGGGAGAATAGCGATGCCGATATCCACATTGTCAAATTCGTCCAAGGTCCGGATGGCCATCGGTTCAAAACCATAGTCTCATCATACGCATCCGGACTCAGACGATTTTAAACCCGGATGTGTCTGATTTAACATTACATGCTATGATTATCCGCTCTCCGCGCCTGGCCGCGACGCGGCGCCCGGCAGGTCGGGGAGTGATCCATCCGGACATCATTCGTCGAGACGGCGCTTGAATTCCGGCAGCTTGTCCGTCGTCTTGAGCAGTTCCTCGATCATCCGCAGGCGGTCGATGTCCTGGACCTGGGCGATTTTGTCCATCATCTTCATTCCCTCGTCTTTGAAGCGCAGAAGGAGGCCCATCTCGATGGACCGGAGCAGGCCCTCGCGGAAGGCTTGCAGCCTGGCTCTTTCCGCTCTTTGTTCCGCTCTTTGTTCTGCTCTTTGTTCTCCTATCTTCATGCCCTCTTCCACAAACATCTGCCTGAAGCCCATGATCTCCTCCCGATGCTGACTCGAAGCCAGGTATTCGCGCTTGTAGATCTCAAGCTCCTCCTGGCTCATATTTGAATAATAATCAATATAATCTGCATACTTCCGCCTTTTGGCGGGATCCTTTTCCAGCACCGCAAGCCCCTCCTGGGCCTGGGCGTACACCCTAATTCGATCCGATTCGGGGTACCGCATGTTGGGCAGGTTGAGCCGGGCCACGATGTTGTCGCTGTCCATGTACTCGATGGCGGGAATCCGGCCCAGGTCGCAGACGATGTAGCGAAAGCCGAGGTAAATGTTCCGGTCGCTTCTCAATTCAAGCACGCGCCGAAAATTGCCCGGATGCAGGAAAATCACCACCGGCACCACCCGATCCGTCTCGAACATGTAGGACAGGTCCGTGCAATAATGAACCAGCCGATGAATGGAAAACTTGGCCGGATCGGTCTCCTCCTCGAAGGCGAAAAGCAGAACGCCCCGCCGCCCGTCGGGCCATTCCACCAGAAGCGGAATATCCAGCTCCCGATGGTGGTTCCGCAGCAGTTCCTTCAACTGCTCCTGGCGGATGGGAATGATCCGGACCGCCGGCTCGAGGTCATGGCACTCCGGGCCGGCGAAGAACTGGAGGGATTCCCTCGGGTAATCGACGATCAGGTTCTTGAAGTTCTGGTCATGGGTTGTGTTGTCCGGCTCCGTCTCGCCGTCTTGCTTCTTTTTGGTCAATCTCTCGCCTCCCTGGGGCTGTTCGTTCATGTCACAACGGAATATTATACTATTTTTACGGGGGATGGCAAGGGGCGTTTTGAGGGCGGATGCGTCGGATTTTACATGATGGGCCGTGATGATAGAACATGCGCATGGTTGACAGGCGGCCCGGCAGATCCTATTTCTTTTGACGGAACACCGGCCTGGTCGGCCGGCGAAAATATTGAAAACGAAGGAGGTTTTGCCTATGTCCGCGCCGAAAAACGCCATGGAGGTCTTCCAGCACCTGGAAAAATCAAACTGCCGCGACTGCGGCGAAAAAACCTGCCTGGCCTTTGCCGGGGCCGTTTTTCAGGGCCGCCGCGCCCTGTCTGAATGCCCACGGCTGGACCCGGAGGTGATCCGGCGCTTCGCCCCATCGGGCGGGGCGGATGGCGGTGACGACGGCATCGAACAGCTCAAGGCGGCGGTGGCGAACATCGATCTTTCGGCCGCGGCCGCGCGGCTGGGGGCCCGATACGAAAACGGCCGGCTCACCCTGAAGGTGCTGGGAAAGGACTTCAGCGTGGACGCCAGCGGCGTCATCCGAACGGATATCCACGTCAACCCATGGGTGGCCGCGCCTTTTCTGATGCATGTGCTGCACGGCGAGGGCGCTGCGCCCACGGGCAACTGGGTCTCCTTTCGGGAGCTGTCCGGCGGCAAGGAGCGGTATCCGCTGTTTCAGAAGCGGTGCGAGGAGCCCCTGAAAAGGGTGGCCGATGTTTACACGGAGCTGTTCGACGACATGGTCCATCTTTTCAGCGGCCGCCAGGTGGAAGAGCAGTTCGCCTCGGACATCGCCGTGGCGCTCCATCCGCTGCCCAAAGTGCCCATGATGATCTGCTACTGGAAGCCCGAAGACGGCATTGATTCCACCCTGAACCTGTTTTTCGACGAAACGGCGGACCGGAACCTTGATATCGGCACCATCTTCAGCCTCGGGGCGGGGTTTACCCAGATGATCGAGCGGCTGGCGGTTCGGCATGGCTATAAGGTGGAGGGGTAGGGGTGAGGGGGCTTTCATGTGAGGATGGCATGGCGCATCGGGATTGACAGGAAAAGCTTTTCCGATGTATAGTCCAGATGTATAGTCAAGATGTATAGTCCAGATGTGGATTAAAGGAGGGAATGGAGCCCCATGGTACGTACGCAAATATACCTGACGGAGCATCAACGGGATTCCTTGGCCGCCATGGCGCGGGCGCATGGAAAGAAGCAGAGCGAGCTGATCCGGGAGGCGGTGGATCGCCTGATCGACCAGGGTGGACGGGATGAGCGGCGCGAGCGGGTGTTGCGCCAGGCGGCCGGAATCTGGAAGGAACGGGACGACCTGCCCGATTTCGAGGCGATGCGCTCGGAATGGGACCGGTATTCGAGATGACTGGAGACGTGCTTCCTGACACGGATGTGTTGATCTATTGAAGCCCGCTTATCAAAAATGATGGCTTCAATCCGGTGTCGGTTCGGCATGGCTATAAGGCTGGAGAGGTAGGCTGTTTCCACAAAAGGATCTCCCCGTTTTCATTAAATTGAAGCGGCGCCGCCGCCTCCACTTCGGCTCCCGGCGCGGCGGCCACGGCCTTCCCCAGCGCCGCGCTTACCCAGAATTCGGACAGGTGTTGGGTGTCCCGGATGATCACCGCCCGAACATCGGCCGGGTCCACGGGCCCCAGGGTGGCGAAGGCGGCGCGGATGGCCCGGCGGTCGTCCGGCAGGCGGATGGGGATGAACGCCTTGCGCAGCGACACGCTGGTGAGCGCGTTGATCACCGTGGCCTCGTAATCCATGGATCGATAAACTTTTTCCGTGATGATATCCGCGTTGCCTAAACCGATGGCGTTGCCGCCGCCTGTTTCGGACAGGTTCAGGATCACCACCCGGGTGGCGCTGAAAAGCCCGGAAAAGTCATCCTCCATCAGGTCATAGGCCCGGCCGGTGATGTTCGGGTCCATGCCCGCGCCGCTGATCTCCTTGCCGATGCGGCCCACCACCAGAACGTCGGCCTCCCGAAGGGGGATCCGGGGCAGGTGGGCCGCGGCCATGGCCAGCAGGGCCTGCTCCCGCTCCCACAAATTGTCCGGCCCCAGGGCCTCCACATGCAGGGTCTCGTCCAGCTCGTCCTCCACAACGGCGATGCCGAAGCGGAAGTTGGTCCGCCCCAGAAGGGCCGATCCCATTTCCTTTAGAAGGGGAAAAAATCCGTGACGGAGCGCGTGGCGGTGATACGCCAGGGCCCCCTCGTGCTTGCCCATGCCCACCACCAGCATCTTGTGAATGCCGCTTTCCACCGGGGCCTTGAACTTGGTGTGGGGCTTTACGCGGTTCAGGCAGATGGCATGGTCCGCCATCAGGGCGTCCCGTGCGTAATAGACCGGCGCGTCGCCCATGACGGTGGCCACTTGCTCCGCGGCCAGACTGGACACGATGGGGGCGCCGCAGGCATCTTCGGTTACGCCGAGCCGCTCCAGCACCTGGCGCTGCCCCTCGTCCGAGGCTCCGCCGTGGCTGCCCATGGCCGGCATGATGAAGGGGTAGGCCCCGGCCTCGTGCAGCCGGGCGCAGATGCTCTTGACCATGACGGGCAGGCGCCGGATGCCCCGGCTGCCCACGGCCACGGCCACCCGGTCGCCGGGGCGGACGCCGGCGGCGGGCAGGGCGGCGTCCATGGCCGCCCGGATTGCC
>JAABTE010000251.1 GCA_011390035.1 Desulfobacteraceae bacterium
GACGAGGTGCGCATCGGGATCTCCTTCGTCCACCGCGGCCTCATTCAGAAACAGAAGGGCGAGCGGCATTTCCCGCGCACGTCCCTGTCTCCCCCCGCGCCTCGATATCCACTGCCGCTTCGCCTGGGAGGCATCCGAGGAATTATTTCCTTCGCCCAGCCGCATGGCCGGGGAATGAATCCCCGGCAAGGCTGAAAGCCCCCTGAAGGGGGCTCGAACGCCCCGCTATAACGGCAAGTCGCCATAGGGGAATGGCGCGATTCAGTTCAGGATCATGGAAGCTTCCGCACCCTCCGAGGCCGCATGCGTGCCGCCCGATTCGGTGTCGGACGGCTCGGTGCCCGGGGCAAATTCGCGGGTTTCGATTTTCGGCTCCTCGCTGGTGATCCTGAACGCCCGCTCCTCCTTGTCCTCGGGCATCATCTCCCGCCAGGAAAGGGAGATTTCCAGCTTCTGTTTGCCCTTCTTTTCAGACGCCTCGATCACCATTTCGATGCCGTCAGTGGGCTTCAGCGTCACAAATTCATCGCCATCCTGGATGCAGACGGTACCCTCTTTGAAGGATCTGACAAGGTCTTCCAGAATCTCCACCGCAGTCTTGGCATTCATCTCTCTTTTGGTCTTCACTTCTTTCTTTTTCATGCTTGCCTCCCGTTGTCTAAGTGTTATAAAAATTACATTGACAAAAATTCAGATTTCGTACAGTATCTGTACAGGGAATACACTTTATGCGAACGCTTTGTCAAGAATGAAATTGAAAATTTTTCAGAGACTCTGATACAATATGATGACACCGGAAACGGACATCATCCGGAACCAGGAAAATCGGGGGCGGAAAGGAGGCGAGATGAGCAGCTACATGAGCCACACCAAAAAAGAGCTGGTGGAGATGATCGAGAGGATGGACGCGGAAATGGAGCAGATAACTTCGGAACTGGCGGCGCTTCGGGCCGAGCATGCCGAAATCGCCGAAACCCATGAGCGCCTGAAGGCCGAGCTGGAGGAGTTGCGCGAGGAGGCCCGCGAGCGCGAGGAGAGCCTGAGCGAGGGGTACGCCGTGTTCAAAAGCTTCGTGGACGATCATAAGGACATGGTCGTGCTGGTGGACGCCACCTATACGATCCGGTATGTGAACAACGCCGCCGGGCAACACCTCAAGCTGCCTACCCCGTACGCCATCGTCGGCCGCCGGATCTTCGACTTTTTCGAATACCGGGAGGCGCTCAAGCTCAAGGAACGGATCGACCACACCTTCCTGACGGGAGAAAAGGGCAAGATCAAGGACCTGCGCTTTCAGAACCTGAAGCAGGAGACCTTCCTCCTCAAGCTGAAGATGAGCCGGGTGCGCTATGAAGACATGCCCTCCATAAAGATGGCTTTAAAATGAAGGCGCGAACCCTTCCAATGGAATTCGGAGAAATGGAATGCGAATCCATGTGGGAGGCCCTGATCCGACCGGGCCATTCCGCTCATTATTTCACACTGGCGCAACCTCGCCCCTTCCAGGCCGCCGCCAGGCAGTACAGCATCATCAACGCATGGTGGCTGAGCGAGCTGTGCCGCCTTGTGTATCGCCGGGGGCCGGACGAGTGCCGCCCGGACGCCGCCGCCCGGACAGGCTTCGACGCGACCGAAGAAACCGCGCCGATACCCAGGGACCATTACCTGCGGCCCCACAGCCTGCGCGAGATCGCCCGCTTCAGCACCGACAACGGCTATTGCGTCGTGGTTGCGTCGGACGCGGATCCGCCTTTCGGCGTCCTGGTCTTCCGGGGCACCAGCGGCTTCAACGGATGGCTGGCCAATCTCAACGCGATCCAGTCGCCGTGGCCCTGGGGCGGCAGCGTCCACAGCGGTTTCAAGGCTGCCTTTCTGCCCCTTTGGGAACAGGCCATGGACACCCTTGATGGCCTGGACATGCCGCTGTTTTACACGGGCCACAGCCTCGGGGGCGCCTTCGCCGTTTTGGCCGCATCCATCCTGCCGCCCGCCTCCGCCTACACCTTCGGCGCACCCCGGGTGGGCGATTCGATTTTCGCGCGCCTTCTGACGCAGGTGCCCATCTATCGGGTGGTGGCCGGAAAGGACATTGTTTCCACCGTGCCCCCCTCGGCCATCCCCTTCGAGTTCCGCCACGCGGGCCAATGCGTGCTTCTGGAGGACGGGCAGGCGCTTGAAACCGAACCGGATGCCGCCGGATGGATGGAACGATACCGCCACCTTGCAGACCCGCCCGCCTTCCTCGCCGACCACGCCCCGCTCGGCTATACCGCTCGCCTGGCCCGCGCCGTCATGGCGGGGCCTAATGAGTGAAAAGGCTTGCGCCATCGGGGATGAAACGGTATATATGGACGGCGGCGCACGGAAAGCGCGTGTGCGAAAAACGCATCGGACTTTATGGACAACCCATGCAAGCACAGGAGAATGATCAGACGATAAAATGAGCATATTCAAAGCGGAAGAAGATACAAAAAGGGTCATTTTCAATATTCGCCTCGACCTGGCCCAGCGGCTGGAAAAGGCCAAGGAGGAGGCCCGGATGCTGGGCCGAAAGCTGGACCATGAGAGCGCCGTGAACAAGACCCTGGAAAAATTTTTAAAGAAGGCCGAAAAGAGAATCCAGGAGGAGCTGAAGGCCGAAAGGATTCAACCCGAAAAAGACCGGAGCCGATCCGAGGCGGCGGAAAGCCGGGAGAAAGAGGATGAATAGCCTTCACGCGGAAATAGACCGCTAAAATGGTCCTGCTGTCAGGGTTTATTCACGCATGTGCCATTGAGTGTCAATGCTCGTGAGTGTCAATGCTCGATCTCCAATCCCTGAAAAACATCGGCTCTCAGGCGCCATGCCGGCCCGTGGATGCCGATGCCGCCCCAGCCGCCGGCCATCCGGCGGCCGTCGCCCATCGAAAAAGTCGCAATCCCTGTAATATGCAAGATCCGAAAGCCAGAGACGAAGCCGCTCCGGATGGCGCATCCACCGGCCGGCCAGGTCGCGCCATCGGCCGCTTCGGATGTCCAGCAGGGGCCCCAGCAGGTCGGATGGATCCCGGAAGCATTCCCAATCACAGGCCCGGCAAGGCGTCCGGGCGAGAAGCCCCCGCCGGTCCAGCTCCGCCATCTGCCCCAGATCCTCCCGGCCCCGATAGCCGCACGGATAGACATGCCCATTTTCCGCCGCGACAAAAAAATAGTCGATCCCGCCCCGGCAGGGATAGTCCGGCGCCGACCTCCCCGGGGCAACGCGCCCGCCATGCCGCTCATACCGTTTATAAAGGCCGAGCAGCGCCGTTCGCGGCGTGAAGACGCGCAGCCGGGAGCGAAACTCCGGAATCACGTCGAACAGGGCGCGGAACAGCGCCGCCTTTTCATCGTGGCTGAACCGCGCCACCCGGTCTGCGGCGGTGGCCGCGTAGATGGCCGAAAGCCCCTGCCCGCCCTTATCGCCGCCGACTTGCGCCGCATCCGTTGCCATCCCCGCCGCCCCTTCATCAACGCTCATGGGATAGCAGCAGTTGACCATGGTAAAGCCCAGCTCCTCCACGAATCGATAGAACCGCCGGAAGCCGGCGGCGTAATCGCCGTTCGCCCCGAAATCCGGTGCCAGGTTCCGGTTGATGCCCAGGTTGGCCGAGGGATAAAGGCCCCGCTCGTGAAAAATCGGCAGGGCCGCGGCGATGCCGGCGATGGCGCCGGGAAAGCCGCGCATCCGCTCGTGAACCTCGGCGACGGCCGAATCGATGCTGATCCAGAAATTCCGCAGGGGCGTTGCCGCCAGCCGGTCGGCCAGGCGGGCCGCACGGTCCTTCAGACCTTTTCTGGCATCGGCGGCGGCGAAGATGAACCCGTTCGTTCCGGTTCGGATGAAGGGGATCCCGGCGGCCCCGGCATGACGGATCAATTCCACCAGATCCGGAAGGAAGAGCAGGGGCTCGCCGCCGGTAAAGGAGATGG
>JAABTE010000252.1 GCA_011390035.1 Desulfobacteraceae bacterium
GTACCCCGCGGCGCTTCCAGCGCTTCGGCGTCTCGGATCGTCGGGCATCTCGGATCGCCGGCCGGCTCAGGATGCCAGCCGGTCCAGCAGCGCCATCAGTTGCCCCTTGGAAAAAGGCTTTTGCAGAAAGGCGGCGAACCCCTTGTCGCCCATTTCTTTTTTGATCTGCTGCTCGCTGTAGCCGCTGGTCAGGATCACCGGCGCGGCGCATCCGGTCCGGCGCAGCTCCACAAAAGCCTCCACGCCGCCCATCAGGGGCATGCTCAGGTCCATCAGGATCAGGTCGATCCGGCCCTCGCTCTCGTGATAGCGGGTCACCGCCTCCATCCCGTTGGCCGCCGTCACCACCGCGCGGCCCTCCTTTTCCAGCATCATCCGGAGCAGCGTCCGCACCGGCGCCTCGTCGTCCACCACCATGACGCTGCGAAAGGCAATGGCGGGACTTTCGCTATGGGAGGCCGCGCCGGCGCACGGGGACGGGGGAAGGGTCGTTTCCGCCGGCGAACCGCCCATTGCCGGGGCGTCGCTTTCCCTTGCCCCATCGGCTGTTTCCATCAGGGGAAACAGGACCCGGATCGTCGCGCCGTCTCCGGGGCGCGAATCGACGTGGATGTAGCCCCCGTGCCCTCGAACAATGCCGATCACCGCGCACATGCCCAGGCCCCGGCCATGAAATTTGGAGGTGAAAAAGGGCTCGAAGATCCGCTTGCGGGTCTCCGGGTCCATGCCGCGGCCGTTGTCCCGCACCTCCAGAAAGGCGCAGCGGACGGTTTCAGCGGACGGTTCGTAAGTCAGCCACGCCTCCGGAGCGGTCTGCTCGATCCGGTCCGGCCCGCACTCCTCAACGCCGGTGGAAAGGATCACCCGGCCACTTTCCCCCTCCCCCAGGGATTCAAAGGCGTTGATCACAAGATTCGAGATGATTTGCCGCAGTTGAGGCGCGTCCGCGTCGATCATAAGGGGGGCCGGATGCGGGCGCGTTACCAGGGTCGCCCCCGGCGGCGCGAGGCTGATCATGGCCGCCGCGGCCGCCGCGGCCACCTCGTTCAGGTCGAGGGCGTCCACCTGGAAGTGGCCCTTTCCGGAAAAGGCCAGCATCTGGTTGACCAGGCCGGCCGCCCGCATGGCCGCCGCCCGCGACGCCGCCAGGTTGCCGACGACGCCATGAGACAGCCCGCTTTCCTCCATGGCCAGATCGAGATTGCCTATCACCACCGCCAGGATGTTGTTGAAATCGTGGGCGATGCCGCCGGCCATCACGCCCAGGCTCTCGTGGCGCCGCATGTCCAGAAGTCGCCGCTCCATCCGGCGCCGCTCCTTCTCGGCCCGTTTTCTTTCCGTGATGTCTCGCACCAGGCATATGACGCCGGACTTTCCGTCCAGTTGAAACGTCCTGGCGTGGATCTCCACCGGAATCCGTCGGCCGTCCCTTGCCACATGGACCTGCTCGAAGGTCATGCTCATGCCCCGCCCCAACTTGTCCAGGACGGCCGGCACATCCAGATCCGAATCCGGGTCATCCAGATCGGAAGGGGTCATGCGCAGCATCTCCTCCCGAAAGTAGCCGTATCTGGCGCATGCGATGTCATTGACCTCCAGAAACCGGCCCATGGAGCCGTCCGCCTCAAGGGAATGAACGAACAGGGCGTCCGTGATGGCGCCGTACAACGTCTCGTACCGGGCCCGGCTTTTCGCCAGCGCCCTTTCCGTCCGGCGCCGGTCGCCGATCTGCCGGATCAGCGTGAGCAGCCGGTCAACGTCCAGGGGCTTGGTTTCGTAACCGACGATCCGCGGGCGCGCCACGGCGGCCGCGGCGCTGGACACGGAGGCGTAGCCGGTGATGATGATGAAATCCGCGTCCACCCGGCCGGTCAGCCGCTCCTGGGCCGACAGCCCGTCCATGTCCGGCAGGTTGAAATCGAGCAGCACGAGATCGAAGGCTTCCTCCTCGCACCGCCGCACGGCCGCGTCGCCGGTGTGCGCCACCGCGGCCCGGTATCCCTTTTCATGTAAAATGTCGCGAATGCCGACGGCCAGATCCTCATTGTCGTCCACCACCAGAACCTTCAGATCGGCGCTCATGTCGATGATCCCTCCTTGTGGGCCAGCGGCAGGGTAAGCGTGAAGGTCGCGCCCCGGCCGGGCTCTGACCGGGCGGTGATCGCGCCGCCGTGATTTTCCACCACCATTCGGACGATGGACAGGCCAAAGCCGAAGCCGTGGGTCTTGGTGCTGAACAGCGGCTCGAAAAGCCGGTCCAAATGCTCCTCGGCAAATCCGGGCCCGGTGTCAGTGACGGTGATCTCCACCATCCCGTCTGCGGCCGGCCTCGCGGCGATAACCAGCTCCCCGGAACCGGCCACGGGAACGTCGGAACCGGCCATGGCCTCCACGGCGTTTCTAAACAGGTTTGTCAGTGCCATCCGGATCTGCTCCCGGTCTCCGGTGATCCGAATCCGCCCGTCGGAAAAATCCCGCCTGACTGCCGGCGACCCGGACACGCCGGCGCTTTTCAGCGAATCCGACACGATATCCGCCAGCGGGTGGGGCGATGGATCCGGCTTTTTCACCCTGGAAAGATCCAGCAGGCTCTGGATGATGGTGTCGGCCTTGCGGACATTTCTATAGATTCGGTCCAGGTTCTCCCGTGTTTTTTCATCCCCGTCCAATCGGGATTTGAGCAGGTAGGCGGCCGTGTCGATGGCGGCCAGGGGATTGCGCAGCTCGTGGGAGATGCTCCCGGCGAAATGACCCATAACGGCCAGCCGCTCCTTGATCAGCAACTCGTCCTGGGCCTTTTTCAGCGCCTGGGTGCGCGCTTCCACCATCTCCTCCAGGCGATTGGCGTATTCCTGAAGCTTTGCCTCCGCCCTTTTCCGATCGGTGATGTCCTCGGCGATCTCCACAACGCCGATCAGGTTGCCGTCCGGATCGAACACCGGCTCTCCCTTTTCGTCCCATATGCGTCCGTCCGGCGTCACTACTGTGATGTGTTCGGGCTTTTTCGTTTGAATCGCCTTGAGGGTGGGGCAGTCAGGGCACGGTTTCACCGAATTCCCCCAGAACTCGTAGCAGCGCCGCCCGATCATCCCCTCCGGCGTCTTGCCCACCGATGCCGTCGCCGCCTTGTTTACCCAGAGGATCTCCATATCCAGGTTCACGAAGGCGATGTTGGTGGTGATGCCGTCGAATATGGCCTGCTTTTGGGCCTCGCTCTCCCGCAGGGCCCGCTCGGTCCGCCGCTGCTCCACGATCTGGCCGATCAGGGCCGCGGAGGAGGCCAGCAATTTTTTTGGCTGAAGGCTCCTTTCGAGCAGCCATTGGCGCTCTTGAGGCCTTCGATTACCCCGCCTGTCCTCCCTCAGACGGGTGGCCAGGGGCCATTTTTTCAAAATGCTCATGTTGCGGTACGGCATGTTTCCCCCCCCTCGGCGAGCGGCAGGGCCAGCGCGAATATCGCGCCGACGCCGGGCCTGGATTCGGCCCATATCTCGCCACCGTTTTTTTCCAGGATCATCCGGGCAATGGACAGCCCGAACCCGATGCCATGGGTTCGGGTACTGTACAGCGGCTGAAAAATCTTTTCAAGGGCCTCGGTGGAAATACCGGGCCCCGTGTCGGAAAATTCGATGATGGCCCGGCCGGCCGCCGCCGGATCGGGCGCTTCTACCCGGACGGTGACGGTGATCGCCCCCTGGCCCTCCATGGCCTGAACCGCGTTTTGAACGATGTTGTCCACGGCGATCCGAAGCTGCTGGTCGTCCACCATCACCCGGATCGGGGCCTCCGGAAAGGATGCCGAAACGCGGATGGCCTGCGGGATGTCCTTTCCGTCCAGCATCTCCGAAATCATGGGCTTGAGGTCATGGGGCCGGGCGGCGGGCTTTTCTATCCGGGTCAGGTTCAGCAGGCTGTCTATTATGTCGATGGCCTTTTTG
>JAABTE010000253.1 GCA_011390035.1 Desulfobacteraceae bacterium
GTTGAACGGCGAGCCCCGCCCGCTTTCCACTCCGAGTAGGGCCCGGACACCGATCAGGGCCAGGCCGTGAAGAATGAAGTTTTCAGTATCCAGGTACATATCGCGAAACATGCTTACCAGGTTGTCGATCATCGGAACCCGGGAAAAAAATGCCTCGAGCGGATCTTCCGGGTTCATGATGATGCCCTGCATCGACATGGTTACGACTGAAAACGTATCGGAATCGTCGCTTTCAATCCGCTTTTTCACCTGCCGCATGAGCCAGGTCTTCCCGGTCTGGCGCGGGGCCCAGATGGTGAAGTAGTGGCCGCCCTTTTCCGGGTTGCCGATCAGTTGTTCCATGCATTGCTTCACCAGTTCCCTGCGCTCCACGCAGAAATGCTCCTCGCAATCCACGGGGCCGTATGAATGAAATCGTCTCATGATGACGCCCCGACGGGATCACCACTCCAATCTATCCATAAATTTCCGGGCTTCGGCGCTCTTTTTGAACCCATTCTTCTTGTGAATCTCATAAGCCTCCGCCACCAGCTTATAATAGCCGGAGCCCTTGTTCTCCTCCAGAAAGCGCTCATAGCTCGCCTTCAGCTCCGGGTCCAGGTTTCCGGTGCCGAACTCGAAAACCGGGGAGTTGTCCACCCCGGACAGGTACAGGTTGATCTGCCAGCGCAGTTCCGGCCGGATCTTGCTCTTCGTTTCCGGCAGATCCGGATAGCGGCTGGCGAAATCCTCGAACCGGATGATCCGCTCCCGCAGGGCGTCCCAGGTAATAATCATTCCGCCGTCTGCCAGGATGGGGCCGGGGTTTTCCTTCATGAAGCGGATGTAGTGGATCAGGTCCAGATCGTATCCGGCCAGTATGTTGTCTAAAAATTCATGGTTTTCAGCCAGATACCATCCGCCCTCGCCGTCCGGTACCAGGCGCAGGCCGGACTTGATGTAGCCGATCACCCGCTCGAACTCGGCAGGATATTCGGCCTTGATACGGCGCTGGCCCTCGCTGTCGATCTTCTCGTATCCGAGGAGGGGATTTGCGATGGTGCCCTCGGTCAGGGCGTCTGATTCCATCAGGAGGGTTGCCAGGCGGGCGTTGTGGAACAACTCCTGATTGTTGGCCTCTATGGCGCTCTCGTAGAATCGGCGAAACTCGCGAAAGCCCTGGGCGGCATTGGGATCATCCGGGGGGAATGACTGGTTGAAGCGATCCCTCGCTTCTAGTATGGCGGCCGTATCGGAAGGTTTAAGGCTGATCAAATAGGATTTGTATTCGGACAGTTTTCCGTCCGCCTCCGGAGATTGGGCAACAGCGGCGCCGGCCATGGCGAGAATGGTAGCAAGGAGAGTGCAAGTGATTTTGGTCATCGACGAATTCATCATTGTGATCCTTGGTGTTGAAAGTTATATGTATTCTATATGATTGATCATATCTTCCGCTTCCAGCACTTGAAAAATCAACATTAGCCCTGATATCATTGCGCCAATCGTTTTGCTTTGGCGCGCGTAAACAATGCCGGAATGCGCATGCTTCTTAGAATCTTTCGATCAATCTTCGATGGCGTCTTATCTATGATACGCCTTAAAAAGCGATCTCTTTGCTCAATCGCCTCGTCCATTTCGACGCGATGATCGAAATAATAGGCAAGCGCGGCATGAACAGCAGCCAGATCGAGATTATATTCCGTCGCGATTTCATCGGCGCTCTGGCCCATTCGGTCATACCAGATGACAATATCTTGAACGGTGATGCGGTGCCCGGCGATTCGGGGCTTGCCCCCCACTATTCCGGGTGTGATGTCAATATGTTTGTCTAATGATCCCATCTTCCTCCTTCTTCGGCTTTGTTGATCATATCGGAATCATTATACCCCCGCATCCCATCCGGCATCAAGTCTTTTTCTCTCCACTGCCCTCCTTGTCCGTTTTCTCCCGCCCCTTCGCCGCCTCCGGCAGGCTTCTGGGCACCCGAATCGTAAAGGTCGTCCCCTCCCCCGGCTCCGATTCCACGCTGATGGTCCCGCCATGCTGGTTGATGATCTTTTTGGAGACGAACAGCCCCAGCCCAGTTCCCTTCTGGCCCTTCAGCGAGAAAAACAGGGTGAACAGGGCATCCTTGGTCTCCCGGTCCATGCCGATGCCGTTGTCGCTCACCGAAAAGATGATCCGGTCTCCCTCGCACCGGGCGGCGAAGCGGATCTGGTGTTTCTTGTCCGCCTTGTCGGCCAGGCAGGCGTCCCGGGCGTTTTCCAGCAGGCTGATGAGGGCGGCGTGGACCACGCCCCGGTCGATTTCAAAGGCGCCGAGGGCCGTCTCGAAATCCTTTTCAAAGGCGATCTCGCGCTGCTGGGCCTTGGGCGCAAAGGTGGCGGCCACCTCCTCGGCAAAGGTCAAAGCGTCCACCTCCTCCCAGTTCAGCTCCCGCTCCCGGGCGTAGTACAGGATGTCCAGCACCATGGCGCGGATTCGCTCCACCATCATCTTCACCGTGCCCCAGCCCTCCCGGACCAGGTCGCAGTCGTTTTTGGCCATGCCGGAGTTGACAAGGTACATGCCGCCGTCAAGGCCCGTTAGCATCCCCTTGATGCCGTGGGAGATGGAGCCGATGAGCAGGCCCAGCGACGATAGCTGGTCCCGCATCTTGTGAAGCTGGGTGATGTTTGTGGACATCTCCATCACATGGATGACGCGGCCCGCCTCATCCTCTATGGGGGCCGTCCAGATGAGCACGTTGTACCGATCGCCGCTGGCGGCCGTGACCACCGCCTCGGCAGAGTGGGACTGGCCGTCCGCGAAGGTCTCCAGCACCGGGCAGCCCTCGCAGGGTTCTTCCCGGCCCTTGTACAACTTATAACAGAAGCCGCCGGCCGGGTCCGGAAAATCTTCCCGGAAGCGGGCGTTGGCCTCAACGATGCGCATATCCCGGTCCTGCACCGTGATGTAGCACGGGACGGTGTCGAACAGGCGGCGGTATCGGCGGCGGGTGGCGGCCAGCTCCTCGTTGAGGCGGTTGAACTCGGTGATGTCCGCGGCGATCTCGATCACCAGGATGATGCGGCCCTCCGCGTCCCGGATGGGGGCGGTGTGGACGATCACGGGGATCTCCTCCGCTTTTCCCGCCTCTTTTACCACCGCTTTCCCCGCCTCTTTTCGCGCCTCTGTTCCCGCCTCTGTTCCCGCCTCTGTTCCCACCGCTGTTCCCGCCGCTGTTCCCGCCGCTTTTCCCGCCGCTTTTCCCGCCGCTTTTCCCGCCTCGTCCTCACATAGACGGATGCGCTCGCGGCTGCGCTGGCCCCTGCCCTCCCGGAAGGTGACGGCAACCGGGCAGCGCTCGGGGTCGGCGGCGCGGCCGGCGAAGATCTCCCAGCTCGCCGCGCCGCGCCGGTCGCCCAGGCGCTCGCGCATCAGCGGGTTGGTGGCCACGATCCGCAGGCTCGGGTCGTGGAGGGAGACGAAGCAGGGCATCTCGTTGAGATAGCGCAGGTCTCCTTCCAGCTCGCCGGCCATTCCCCAGATGGCAGAGGAGAGGCCCTCCACGGCCTGGCCCAGGGCCAGCAGGCGCTCGGCCGCCACCAGCTTTTCCGACTTCTCCCTGACCATAGACTCCAGGTTTTCGGTGTAGGCCTTTAGCTGGCGGCGGGTTTCCATGCGCTCGTTGGCCCGCTTCAGGGCGATCTCCAGCACGTCGTCCCGGATCGGCTTTGTGATGAAATCGGTGGCCTCGCTCTTGAGGCTCTCGATGGCAAGTTCCATGTCTCCGTGGCCGGAGATCATCACCCCCTCGGTCTCCGGGTCCTCGCGCTTGATGATCCGGAGCAGCTCCACGCCGCCGATGCCGGGCATCTTGATGTCCGTTAGCACAATGGGCGGCTTTTCCCGGCGGAAGATCTCCAGGGCCTTTTCGCCGTTTTCGGCCGTCAGCACGTCATAGCTCATGTCCATCA
>JAABTE010000026.1 GCA_011390035.1 Desulfobacteraceae bacterium
GGATGATCGGCAATTCGCGGACAACCGGATTTACGCGGTTCGCTATCCGTCGGACGGGGAGGAGATCGCCGCCGTGAAGCGGGTTCGAAAATGGAGCCATGGGTTCGTGCTGGTGAGCGCCGCCCCGGAATACCCGCCGGAACTGACGGATCTGGACTGGCGGGATCTGTGCGTGGGGCGGGCCGTGTGGGTGTGGGGGCCGCTGGCGGATTTGTAGGGGCGGCAAGCGGGCGGCCGCCCCTCTTTTTTTAAGGACCCGTTTCCTATTTCATGTCCCGGATCCGCACATCGATCTCCGGGGCGTCCGCCAGCAGTTCCTTTAGCCGGCCGGGATCGGTTTCCCCGTAATGATAGGGGTAGAGAATGTCGGGGCGGATGATGCGGGCGGCCTCGGCGGTCATCTCCGGGGTCATGGTGTAGGGCAGGTTCATGGGAAGAAAGGCGATGGCGATATCGGTCAGGGTTTTCATTTCCGGAATGACCTCGGTGTCGCCGGCAACGTAGGCCTTTTTATCGCCGAACTGGATCACATAGCCATTGCCCTCTCCCTCCGGATGGAAGGGGGCGCCGTTTTCCCGCTTGTGAACGATGTTGTAGGCGGGCGTGGCCAGGATCTTCAGGCCGATCAGATTGGCCGTGTCGCCGTTTTTCATCACCAGGCCGGGGCCCAGTTGGGCCTTGCAGGCTTCCGGGAAGGCCAGGGCGGTTTCCGGCTTGCGCAGCGTTTCGATGGCCTTGGTGTCCAGGTGGTCCTGGTGGTGGTGGGTGATCAGAATCAGGTCCGCCCTGGGCAGCTTTTCATAGTCGGCCAGCCGGCTCCAGGGGTCCACATGGATGACCTTGTCGTTATAAGTGAGCATCAGGGTGCCGTGGCCGATGAAGGTGATGGTCAGATCGCCGCCATCGGTTTTAAAGGTGTCCGCCTGAAAGGACGGCGCCGCGGCGCCGGCAAGACAGACGCCGGCGGCCACCAGCGGGAGCAGCATGATAATAGTCATTGTTTTCATTCCCTGTTTCCTCCGTTTTTGATTATTTCTACGTTGGCAGCTTTAGACATAACCTATTGAATTTAATGTGTTTAGTTATATTGCGGCTTAAATATCATATTAGCAATAAAATCAGCATGTTACGTTTTTAAAGTACCAAAGTAGAATTATTTACTACTTTTCGGTTTTCAGTCTGTTGCCCTTGGGTTATTTGGTTCAGCATTCATTTTCCGATGGCCGGCCGTGGTGCCTTTTCAGGGGGCAGGCGGCGCTTTTGGCGCAGGCGCCGCAGTCCCGGGGATGATAATCGCACCCCTTTTCCAGCGCCCAGGTGGCCGCCACCTGGGCGCCAGGGGATGTGTAGGCGAAGGCCACGTCCCTTGAGATGTCGGGCGCGGCGCCGCCATAGCAGGATCGGCCGGACCAACTGACGTTCCTTAGCCCCTCCTGGCGGGCCACGGCCACGCAACGCTCCATGAGCATACGGGTGGCGCCGGGGTGATCCTCCAGAACCCAGGCGGGCTTGAAGGCCAGAAAGCATACCGGAAGGGACGGGTCGATTTCCGCCAGGAATATGGACAGGGGCCGCACCTCGGTTTCGGTGACCTTGGGGATCACCAGGATGCGGAATTCCCAGAGCTGTTCCCGGGCATACCGGGCGATATCCCGGGCGTTGCGCAGCGCCGGCCCCGCCGGGGCGCCGGTGAGGGCGCGGTGGGCGTCGTCGTAATAGGCCTTCAGGTCGTAGGTGAGCAGGTCGGCCACCCGGAGGGTTCGCTCCAGGGAGGCTTCGGTCATGAACCCGTTGGTGTCAAGATTGACGCGGGTTTCCGGCGCCCGCTTGCGGATTTCAGTCACCACCTGCTCCAGATAGGGCAGGTGGATGGTGGGCTCGCCGCCGGTAAAGAAGATCTGTTCCGTGGCCGGCCTTTTCGCCCAGGGAACCGCGAGCCCCGCCAGGCATTCGGCCGCCAGTTGGGCCGGCTCCACATGGCCCCTGAGCATCAGGCCGTTGTCCGGGTAATGGGCCGAGCGCCAGGTGTTGCAGTTGAGGCACTTGAAGTTGCATCCGGCCATGAAAATGGCGTGGCTCTCGGGCGATTCCGCCTGAAATCGCTGGTTGGCCACCACCGAGGCCCCGGCTCGGCAGACGCCCAGCTCAGCGGCGGTCCGGTCCACGCCGCAGCGGTATTCGCAGAGCATGCAGCTTTTCAGGTCGTCCAGGTCCATGAACCGGGCGAGCTGTCGAATAAAATCGGTGTCGATGGAAGTGTTCATTCGCTGTCAGTGTGCCTGTAATGGGTCTTGTCTTCACCGATAAGATAGCATGTAAGCGCCTGATGGTCAAACCACATTGGCGATGCTCCCCAGCCCCACCATTTCTGTTGCCGTGAGATAACCACGGCCTTTCCGCGCTTTTTCTTGCGGCAGGCCGCCGATCCGCGTATAGTACGGAAACCCTTGGGTGGACGCGGGACGCAAGCCCCGCTTGAAAAGGAGGAATCGCAATCATGAGTTATCGGATCTCCACGGTCGAGCTGACCCGGAAACTGATCGCGTTCGACACCATGAACCCGCCGGGCCGGGAGCGGGCCCTGGCCCATTTTATCGGAGACATGCTGTCAGGCGCCGGCTGGGCCGTTTCCCATTATGAATTCGAGCCGGGCCGCACCAGCCTGGTGGCCCGGCTGAAGGGGGCCGCCTACGGGCCGGCCCTTTGTTTTTCCGGTCATCTGGACACGGTGCCCCTGGGCGCAGCGCCGTGGCGGGTTGACCCGTTTGCCGGCGTGGTGGAGGGAGACCGGCTTTACGGCAGGGGCGCTTCGGACATGAAGGGCGGGCTGGCCGCCGTGATCGACGCCGCCCTCCGACTGTCGAAAGAAGGGCCTCCGGCGGCGGATATCCTGATTGTTTTTTCGGCGGGGGAGGAAAAGGGCTGCGAGGGGGCCCGATACCTGGCCGGCCTGGACGGCGTGCTGGACGGGGTGGGGGCACTGATCGTCTGCGAGCCCACCGCCAACTACCCCATGCTGGGTCATAAGGGGGCGGCGTGGCTGGAGGCGGAAACAGCGGGCCGGGCGGCCCATGGCTCCATGCCCGATGAGGGGGAAAACGCCATCTACGCCATGGCCGACGCCATCGTGCGGCTCCGGAGCCACCGCTTTTCCGCAGCCCCGCATCCGGTGCTGGGCGGCTCCACGCTCAACGTGGGGCTCATCGCCGGCGGCACCGCCGTCAACATCGTGCCGGACCGGTGCGTTATCCACATTGATGTTCGCCTCACGCCATTACAGGCGCTGGACGATGCCCTCGTCGAACTGACGGCCGCTGTCGGCCCCGCCGCCCGCCTGCGCCTTGTAAGCGGCGCCGAGGGCGTCTGGACCGATCCGGCCCACCCCTGGGTGGACAAGGTGTTCAACATAATGACGCCCCTGATGGAAGCGCCGCCGGCGCCCAGGGGCGTTACCTATTTTACCGACGCATCCGCCCTTTCCGAGGCCATGGGAGCGCCGCCCGCCCTCATCCTGGGCCCCGGAGAGCCGGACCAGGCCCACAAGACGGATGAATACTGCCGGATTTCCCGCCTGGAGACGGCCGCGGATGCCTATTTCCGCATCGCGTCGGCCTGGGGCGGGGAAAGCGACTGAGCCTTGGTATAGGCTGGGGCATAGGCTGGGGTATAGGCTGAGCCTCAGGGCCAGACCCGCTGGAAAAGCCGCTCCATGGCTGGGGTGGAATCCTCCGAGAACTCCGGATAGATCTGATAGATTTCCGCCGGCTTGAAAGCGGGATCGGATGTTTTCAGCCGGTTGAGAAAATCCGTTGCGCCGCTTTCATTGCCATGGGCCAGCTCGATAAGCGCCAGATAGATGGCGATAACGCGGCGGGAGTTGAAATTGGCATCCGCAAGGGCATTGTTGAGGACGCTTTTGGCACCGGAAAAGTCGCCGCCATGGTAGATCGTGATGCCATGCTTGACCTTGTCCGATATGTGAGAGCCGGTCTTTCTGAGAGGGGAAGCCGAGCCATTGCCACCTTGGGTGTCTGAATCAACGGGGTCGCCGATGCCCGGCTTCTTTTCACCCGCGTCATCCCCGCTCGTTTCCGGTTCTGTCGATGCTGGCGCGGGCGCCGCCGCGAGCTTGGCGTCGGGCTGGGGCGGTTCCACTATTCCGGGGAACGGGACGCCTCGCAATCCGTAGATTACGGGCATCTTCAGCTTCTGGCCCGACTGCAGGTCGCTGGCCCGGGTTTTGTTCAGCGTCTCCAGCAGGGCCAGCACATTGCCGGCTTTTCTCGCCTCCTTGATCAGTTTGCGCTCCCTGACCAGTTCCTCGGTGATATAGTTGCCGTCGGGCAGGCTGTACACGGTGGTTTTGAAGGTGTCGTAATAGTCCATGGCGATTCCGGAAAGGGTCTCGCCCTCGCCGACCCTTCGCGTGTCGAAGTCCGTCTTAGGCTTTTGGGAAAAGGTGGGCTTTGGCTGCTCGGCCGACGGCTTTTTGGCGACATCGGTCCCATAGGAATCGGCGGTGGGCCGCTGCTGCCCGCCGGCCAGGACATCCTTTATCCCGGCCAGGCTGCTTTCACATTCGGCGTTTCCAGGCTCGATGGCGCAGGCTTTTTCATACAGCTCGGACGCCTTTGTCAGGTAGCCATCTTCCTGATGGGTTCTGGCTTGCTTCATGAGCCGCTCGAATTCCGACGCACATCCGGCGACCACCAACAGACACAGAAAGCCGGTGATCATGTATCCTATTCTTGCCATATTATGTCCTCGCTGTCGATTCAGGGGAGGTCCGCCTCCGTTGCCGTAAAAGATTCAGAACCATTTTAAATAAAACGGGCCATATTTGTAAACCGTTTTTTCCACATGCCTTCAATCCCGGTCTTCAATCAGTGGAAGACGCCTCCTCCCGAAGGAGGGACGGGCCGGCGGATTGGGGGCGGCGAATGCAACAATAAAATAGGGTTATACCCCATGGCGCCCATCCCCTCCGCTCGCTTATAAATTCAGATAAATAGTTTTTCGGCTCAACGCGCGGAGATGGCCGAAAAACATGAGCGAGCGCGGAAGGAGAGACGTTTCCATGTTCAGACGACAAGCCAGGCGCGGTTATGGGGCGCTTCCAAAAAAAAGAAAACTTTTTGAATTCGGCGGAATGGCCGGACGGGGTGTCCGGCTGATCATTCCGGTGGCGATAATTGGCATGCTGGGCACGCTGGCGCTTACGGGGGCGATGTTCATGAAGTACAGCCACCTGGTCCGGGACCTGCCTGAAATTCCTCGGGAAGCGGCCTTTTTGCCGCCGGCCATGAGCACGGTCTACGCGGACGATGGCCAGGTGATCGCCGAATTTTATCGCGAGCGGCGAATTATCACGCCCCTGTCCCAAATGCCGCCCCGGCTGATCCAGGCCTTCATCGCCGCGGAGGATGACCGGTTTTTCGAGCATGGCGGCATTGATTTGTCCGGCATCGGCCGGGCAATGATCCGCAACATCGCCGCCGGCCGCGTCACCCAGGGCGGCAGCACCATCACCCAGCAGGTGGTCAAGGCGGTTTTCGATGATCCGGCCCGCAGCTTCCGCCGCAAGATCCGCGAGGCCCTGCTGGCCATGCGGCTGGAGGCGCGTTTTTCCAAGGATCGGATTTTGTTTTACTACCTTAATCAGATCTACCTGGGAGACGGCGCTTATGGCGTGGGCGCCGCTTCCCAGACCTACTTCGACAAGCCGGTCCAGGCGCTGGACCTATCCGAGTGCGCCCTGCTGGCGGGTCTTCCACCGGCGCCCAGCGCCTATTCCCCCACCCGCAATCCGGAAATGGCGGAACGCCGGCGCCTGTATGTGTTGCGCCGGATGGCCGAGGAGGGCTACATCGGCCGCCTGCAGGCGGAAACGGCCGCCGCCCGGAAACCGGCGCTCCGCCCCCATGGGTCCGAGGCGTTGAACGTGGCGCCCTGGTTTGCAGCGCATGTGCGCGAGTATGTGACCGAACGCTACGGAGAGGCGGCGCTTTACGGCGGCGGCCTGAAGATTCACACCACCTTGAATGTCGAGGCCCAGCGGGCGGCGCGGCGCCAGGTGGTGGCCGGGCTGCGCGAGCTGGAAAAACGCCAGGGGCTCGAAGGGCCGGACGCCCCGGTTCCAGAGGGCGCCCTCGTCTGCATCGAGGCCGGCACCGGCCATGTGAAGGCGCTGGTGGGCGGACGGGACTTTGAAGTGAGCCAGTTCAACCGCGCCCTGCGGGCCCGCCGCCAGCCCGGCTCCGCGTTCAAGCCGATCCTGTATGCCGCCGCTCTGGACCATGGCTATACCCCGGCCACCCTGGTGTCGGACACGCCTTACGAATACGAGGACGAAAACGGCCTGTGGGAGCCGGAAAACTACGATGAAAAGTTCGAGGGCGACATCCTGCTGCGCCGGGCCCTGATCCATTCCCGCAACATCCCCGCCATCCGGGTGCTGGATGATCTGGGCGTGGGATACGCCGCCGATTACGCCCATAAGCTGGGCATCACCTCCCGCCTTGACCGGAACCTTTCCCTGGCCCTTGGCTCCTCCGGGGTGTCGCTGATGGAGATGGTCACGGCCTTTTCGGTCTTTGCCAACCAGGGCCGGCTGGTCCAGCCCGTCTTCATCATAAGGATCGCGGACAGCCGGGGCGGCGCCTTGCCGGAAATGCCCATCGAGCCTATCCGGGCGATGGCGGCGGATACCGCCTTTATCATGACCACCATGCTCCGGGCCGTTGTGGAAGAGGGCACCGGCCGACGGGTTCGCGCCCTCGGCCGGCCGGTGGCCGGAAAAACCGGCACCACGGATGATTTCAAGGACGCCTGGTTTCTCGGCTACACCCCGGACTATGTCACCGGCGTCTGGGTGGGCTTTGACATGATGCAATCCCTTGGCGAGAACGAAACCGGTTCCCGGGCCGCAAGCCCCATATGGGTCGAATTCATGAAGATCCTTCACAAGGGCCTTCCCATCCGGGATTTCAGGCCGCCGGAGACCGTGGTTGAGGCTCGCATCGATAAAAAAACGGGCTACCGCGTCGCCTTGCGGTCCGGAAATTCATGCCTGGCCTGGTTCAAGCAGGGAACAGCCCCCGTCCTCCGGCCCGCGCCCGCGCCCGCGCCTGAGCCTATTCCCGAATGGGCGCCCGGAGACAGGGGACCGTATCGGGCGTTGGTGAGCCGGGAGCAATTCTTCAAGACGGGGTTCTGAAAAGAATCTCCATCAGATCCGAATCACCGCCGGATCAGCCCGTCCTGGCCGCGCCGGGTCCGGTTACGGGGGGCTGGATGAGCAGGCGGGGCAGAGCGGCAGCGCCTTTTCGCCCTGGGTCTCAAAGTCCCAGCTTTTCTCCCGCATGGCGTCCATTGCCGCGATGGGCGCGTCTCCCTCGCTCTGGCCCCCGGCGCCGCAGCGGTGGCAGATAAAATCGAACCCCCAGATGCGATCGTTGAATCGGATGTACTCGTTTTCAATCATAATGGCCTTTCTTTCCAGCGCGTTATTTCTGCGTCCCCAATGGGTTTGATCATCTGGCTCATCCCGACTCCTTCTTGTAGCGATCTGTGGTCTCTTTTTAAACCATATCACAGCCGATGCGGAAGAATCCAGTTGTGTCGGTGGCGCCGGAATGATATCCATTAAAAAGTGGACGCCCCAATGGCGCCACGATGAAAGGACCTGACGAAAAAATGACGCGCCTGTCCATCTGCATCTGCATCTGCATGGGCTGCGTCTGCATGGGCTGCATCTGCGCGGGCCTGCTGACAATGGCTCCCGGCCCAGCCATAGCGGCGGTTTCGCAAAGAGTGGAATCGACCTCGGAGCCTGCCCCCGCGGTGGTCCTCCTGCACGGCCTGGGCCGATCCGCAGGCTCCATGGAGAAAATGGCCGAAGCATTGTCCGAGGCCGGCTTCCGCGCCCGCAACATCGATTATCCGGCAACGGAAAAGCCGGTGGCCGACCTCGCCCAATATGTGGACGAGCGCATGGGCGACCTGGTGGGGGAAAAACGGCCGCCGCTTCATTTTGTCACCCACAGCCTGGGCGGCATCGTGGTCCGATACCTGCTCAAGGGCCGGGATGTCCCCAACCTGGGCCGCGTGGTCATGCTGGCCCCGCCCAACCAGGGCAGCGAGGTGGCCGAACACCTGCGGAGCTGGGATCTTTACCGGTGGATCAACGGCCCGGCCGGCCAGCAGCTTGGCACAGGTCCGGACAGCCTTCCCAGGCGGCTGGGCCAGGTGGATTTTCCCCTGGGGGTGATCGCCGGCAATGATCCGCTGTTTACGGACTGGGCCTTTTCCGCCTGGCTGCCGGAGCCCCACGACGGAAAGGTGTCGGTGGCCTCGACAAAGGTGGCGGGCATGAAGGATTTTCTGGTGGTTCCCCACGGCCATACGTTTATCATGAGCGAGCCGGACGTGATCCGGCAGACGATCCATTTCTTAAAATACGGGTGCTTTGAGCAGGGACAAAATCCCTTCTTAAACTAAATCCTTGTGGTTTCGCCCCGCTTTACAGACCCGCCCCCAATGGCTATCTTTAAATTTTTCAGCCGCTCGCGCCCCGTTGAAGCGCCCGGCGCGGCAGGCCCAAAATCACATGGCGCAGGACCCATCCCGCCGAAATCGAAAGGAAACGCAAAATGGTCAAACTGGAAACCAGCATGGGCGATATCCTCGTGGAGCTTTACGAGAAGAAGGCGCCCAAGAGCGTCGCCAACTTTCTGGCCTATGTGGAGGACCGGCATTACGACGACACCATCTTTCACCGGGTGATAGACGGTTTCATGATCCAGGGCGGTGGCTTCACCCCCGGCATGAACCAGAAGCCCACAAAGGCCGCCATCCGCAACGAGGCGGACAACGGCCTGAAGAACGAGACCCACACCCTGGCCATGGCCAGAACCCCCGATCCCCACAGCGCCACCGCCCAGTTCTTCATCAATGTGGCGGACAACGGCTTTCTAAACCACACCGCCAAGACCCCCAACGGATGGGGCTACGCCGTCTTCGGCAAGGTGGTGGAGGGAACCGACGTGGTGGACAAGATCGGGAAGGCGCGCACCGGCAACAAGGCCGGCCAGGCCGATGTGCCCGTGGAGCCAATCGTGATCAAGAGGGCCACGGTGCTGCCGGACGCTGGATCACCGGAGTGACGGATCGGAACGATTGACCGTCCCGGACCGGGCATGATGATTTTTAAATAAAGCCGGGCTCTTCTGTTTCCTCACCCGCCCGGCTCAACTCCGAGGGCAAAGCGGACGGCCGGAACATGAAGAAGGCCAGGCGCCAGCAGGCCAGGATCTCCGGGTGATCCGGCGGGTGGGGGCAGGGATCGAAGTCGGGGCATTCGGCGCAGAAATCTTCCGGCGCTCTTGGATTGAAGGCGTGTTGGTTAAGGCAATTCAGATATCGGCCGCAGTCGTGCCGGCGCTGCACGGGACGGCATGCGGCCGCTTGGCGTGCGTCTTGCGGGTGAGCGGCGTCGTCCATCCGGAGGTTACCGGGCCGGAGGTTACCGGGCCGGGGGGTTCCTGGCCGGGGGGCGCCGGGCATGGCGTCCGGATGCTCGCTATCCAGGCTTGCGATGCTTGAGCGCATCATTTTCTTATTCCTCTTTTTCGCTCCCATCGCCTTCACCAGCGAATCGAATGTTATCAATTTCCCAAAACTCCGATCCGACACGCGGGCAACCGTTGCGCGGGCCTTTGGAAATGCGGGAGGTTATCGCGGCAATGGGAGCGGAAGCGGTTAGGGTTCGGAATCGCAAGATAAAAAAAGGCTGTTTTATGCAAACAGCCTTTTTATGATGACGGGTGGTGATCCCAAGGGGAATCGAACCCCTGTTTCCGGCGTGAGAGGCCGGCGTCCTAGACCGCTAGACGATGGGACCAGCGCTTCATTTAACAAGCACGGATGCTACACTTTTTGCCGTCGCTTGTCAAACATTAATTTTGATCCGCCGAAGTTTTTTCCATGGCCGCCCCCGGCTGGATCACCTTTCCCATATGAAAGCCGATGGCGAAATAGAGCAGGCACCCGATGAAGGGCGCCAGGGCGATGACGGCCCAGACGCCCTTTTTGGCCATGGAGCCGAAGTCCTTCCGGGCTATGTCCAGGATGGCAAGGGCGGTGAGGATGAAAAAGAACAGCCCCAGGCCGACAAAGAATTTGACCGTGAACGTCATGAGCCTTGTCTCAGCAATTCAACGATCTTCAGGATCGTGTTTACATAATAGCTGCTGTGGTTATATTGATAGACGGCCTTGTAGGCCCGATCCCTCGGGATGCCGGGATACCATCCGTGATGGCTCAGGTAGCTGGCGATGCTCATGATGGCGTCCGAATGGTTGAACAGGTCGATGCGGCCGTCTCCCGAGCCGTCCGCCGCCAGCTTTTCGATGTTGCTGGGCATGAACTGGCAGATGCCCATGGCGCCGGCGTAAGAGCCATTGATGGCGGGGATGTCCAGCCCCTCGGCCATGGCGTATTTCAGAAACGCCTTAAGCTCGCCGTAGGCCCAGGTGGATTTTTTCCGGGCCTTGGCCTCGAAATCGGCGCGGCTCAGGTGGGTGGTTTCGGACACATGATTCCACAACTGCTCGCGGGCGGCCGGATCCGCCAGGGCGGCCATGGTGGACAGGCTGTTGACCACCGGGCGGTTGCCGGTGTAGGTGCCCAGCCGGGTTTCCACCAGGGCGATGGCGGCGATCACCTCCCGGTCCACGCCGTATTGGCGCTGGGCCCGAAAGAGGGGCTGCTTGTGGGTTTCCATATAGGCCCTGGTGTTGGCGATGGGCTGGGCCTCGGTGAACTGGTCGTAATTGAGCTTGCCCTCGGAATGGACAAAGTACATGGAGACGCCCCGCTTGTCGAAGGCTACCCGCTCGTCGGCATAAATGGAATGGATGGGGTCGGCCTTGAAGCCGTCGCCGATGAGCCATTGGGCCAGGCCCTCGAAAGTGGGATCGGCCGCCCTGGCCGTCGGGGCGGCCGGAGCTGTCGCCGCGGACAGCATTATCAGCGCCAGGACCAGGACCAGGACCAGGATCAGGACCGTCAGGAAGCGGGGCGTCATCAAAGTGGCCGCCGCGGTCCTGGGCAATGGCGGCCGGCGGATCGGCAGGGGATCGCGGCGGGCATAAATGATTAATGACATGCGTGCTCCGGTTTGTTGAAGGGTTCGTTTTATGGGTTTTCAATCAGTGTTCTGACCGGCTTGCCCGCGCAGGGCGGGCGTGGTATAACCGCCGAATGGCGCATTGGCGGATGATGCATCGCCGAAGGATGCACCGCCGAAGAATGCATCGACGGCTAACGGATGCGGAAATGCGATGTTCCGCGAATTGGGTAAAAGATGGCATGAGAAACAGACATTGTCAAATAATATCGGGATCGCCCCGGGCTTGGCTCAAGCTTGTCCAGCCCCGGAAGCCGGGGAATGAAACCCCGGCCATCCGGATGGCGGGCTGCGGTGATGGCCGATGAAAAAGAGCCCTAAAACCATATTCGCCTGCCAGTCCTGCGGCTACCAGTCCCCCAAGTGGATGGGCCGGTGCCCGGACTGCGGCCAGTGGGACGCCTTTTTGGAGGGGCGGCCGCCGGCGGGCGGATCGGTCATCGCCGGCGTGCCCGAGGGC
This sequence comes from Desulfobacteraceae bacterium, assembly GCA_011390035.1. GTDB lineage: Bacteria > Desulfobacterota > Desulfobacteria > Desulfobacterales > JAABSP01 > JAABTE01. The sequence goes on from JAABTE010000026.1 coordinate 11,649, forward strand.
CAGCGCAACCGGCCCGTTCCCATCGACGCCGTGGAGATGACCGACGCCGAGCGGATCGAAACCGGCATTCCCGAGTTCGACCGGGTGCTGGGCGGCGGGCTGGTCACCGGCTCGCTGGTGCTCATAGGCGGCGATCCGGGCATCGGCAAATCCACGCTGATGCTCCAGGCGCTGCACCGGATGGCTCAGGCCGGCCATCGGGTGCTGTATGTCTCCGGCGAGGAATCGGTGCGCCAGATCCGGCTGCGGAGCCGGCGGCTGAACACCGGATCGCCCAACCTGCTGGTGGTTTCTGAGGTGGAGCTGGCCGCCATCATCGACATGGTGGCCGCGGAAGCCCCGGCCGCGCTGGTGATCGATTCGATCCAGACCCTTTATAACAGCGAGCTGACCTCGGCGCCGGGCAGCGTAAGCCAGGTGCGCGAGTCGGCCATGCGGCTGATGCTCATGGCCAAGGGCAGCGGCATTCCCACCTTTCTGGTGGGCCACGTCACCAAGGAAGGAGCCATAGCCGGCCCCCGCCTGCTGGAGCACATGGTGGACACGGTGCTTTATTTCGAGGGCGACAAGAGCCATGTCTTCCGCATCCTCCGGGCGGTGAAGAACCGGTTCGGCTCCACCAACGAGATCGGCGTCTTCGAGATGAAGGATGGGGGCCTTGCCGAGGTGCCCAACCCCTCGGCGGTGTTTTTGTCCGAGCGGGCGGCCGATTCCCCCGGCTCCATCGTCACCGCCAGCATGGAGGGCTCCCGGCCCATCCTGGTGGAGCTTCAGGCACTGACCTCCGGCAGCCACCTGGGCACCCCTCGCCGCACCATTTTAGGGCTGGACGCCAACCGGGTGGCCCTTCTGGTGGCGGTGATGGAAAGGTCGGTGGGCATCCACCTGACGGGCCATGACATCTTCATGAATGTGGCCGGCGGCGTGAAGGTGGAAGAGCCGGCGGTGGACCTTGGCATCGTTGCGGCCATCGCCTCGAGCTTTCTGGACCGGCCCGTGCCCGAGGGCGCAGTCGCCCTCGGCGAGGTGGGGCTTACCGGCGAGATCCGGGCCATCAGCCACGCGGACATTCGCCTTTCGGAGATCGAAAAGATGGGCTTTACCCGATGCGTCCTGCCCGCCGGCAACGCCCGGCGCATGACCCATTCCGGCGCCATCCGCGTCACCGGCGTCCGCACCCTGGCCGAGGCGGTGGACGCCCTGTTCCGGAACCCGGCCCGCCCCCATGCAACCTCTTGACTTTGGAATAAAGATAAGGTTATGAAACAGAAAAAGGCCGGACGGTCGAACCCGAACCGCTGGCAGGATCACTATACCCGAAAGGCTAAAAAGGAGAACTATCCCGCCCGAAGCGTTTACAAGCTTCAGGAGATTCAGAAGAAAAGCCGGCTGATCCGCAAGGGAGACCGGGTGCTGGATCTGGGATGCGCCCCCGGCGCCTGGCTGCTGTACGCCGCCGAGGAGACCGGCCCGTCGGGCCGCGTGGTGGGCGTGGATCTGAAACCGGTCACGGTGGCCCTTCCCCCCCAGGCCAGCGCCATGACGATGGATGCCCATGATCTTTCCATGCCCGGGACCTTCGACGTGGTGCTGTCGGACATGGCGCCTGACACCACCGGCAGCAAGCATGTGGATGCCATCCGCTCCATCATGTTGTGCGAGGCGGCCCTGGAGGTAGCGCTCCGGTCGCTTCGGCCTGGCGGCAATTTTGCCTGCAAGGTTTTCCAGGGAGCGGATTTCAAGGCGTTCTCGGACCGGGTGAGGGCCGCCTTTGCCGGGCACCGGATTTTCAAGCCCGAAAGCAGCAGGAAGGGCAGCCGTGAGGTTTACATCATCGCGACGGGCAAAAAGGAAACTGAAATCGAAACCGATTCCGAAACTGATTCCAAAACAGGTTCCAGCAGCGCGGAAAATGGTCAACATTAGGGAAACGCGGCCTTTCATGCGGCCTTTCCCGAAATCATATTCAGGAGGAGCAGATGTCCGGACACAATAAATGGTCGAGCATTAAGCACAAGAAGGGCGCCGCGGACGCGCGGCGCGGCAAGGTCTTTACCAAGCTGATCAAAGAGATTACGGTTGCCGCCCGCTCCGGGGGCGGTGACCAGGGCGCCAACCCCCGGCTTCGGTCGGCCATCATCGCCGCAAAGGCCGAGAACATGCCCAAGGACAACATCGAGCGGGCCATCAAGAAGGGCACCGGCGAGCTGGAGGGGGCGAGCTACGAGGAATCCACCTACGAGGGCTACGGTCCGGGCGGTGCGGCCGTCTTCGTCGAATCGCTTACAGACAACAAGAACCGCGCCGTTGCCGAAATCCGCCATATCTTCAACAAGAACGGCGGCAGCATGGGCGAGGCCGGCTGCGTGGCCTGGATGTTCAAGAAAAAGGGCTACATCAGCTTTGAAAAAGGCGTCGTCGAGGAAGAGTCGCTGATGGAAAAGGCCCTGGAGGCCGGCGCCGAGGACGTGCGGGAGGATGACGGCTACTTCGAGGTGATCACAGCACCGGAGGATTTCGAGGCCGTCCGCGAGGCCATCGAGGCCGCCGAACTGCCCATCAACGACGCCGAGGTGACCATGCTGCCCGACACCACCGCCAATCTCGAGGGCAAGGAGGCCGAGCAGATGGTGCGCCTGATGGAGTCGCTGGAGGATTGCGAGGATGTGCAGAAGGTATATACCAACGCGGATATTCCCGAGGAGTATGTGAGCTGAAAACCATATGGCGGGGCGGCGGGCTTTGTGTGGCCGCCGCCTCGTCACGGGCAACAGACCAAGAATAATAATGATAAAGGAGAAAATCTCTATCTGGGCTCAAATTAAGATGGCGAAAATTCAATCATGCTGATAAGGAGGGAAAATGAACGATGCCTTCAACAGCATAAGGCAGGGGCTTGAGGAAGCCATTGAATATTCCAAGGGGAAGAATAACGGTTCACGAGTTCATTGTTCCCCTGGCACCGACGTTAAAGCAATTCGAACCAGAGTAGGGATGAATGTTGATGCTAACGCCTCAATTCGATCATCCGCTCCACCGCCGCCAGCGCCTCCGTCCGGGTCGGCTCCGGCACCCGAACCTCCCCTTCGCCCGTTTTCAGCGCACGCAGAATATCCGAAAGCTTGATCTTTTTCATGTCCGGGCATTTCATCTTCATTGAAACGGGATAAAAACGCTTGTTGGGACAGGCTTTTTGAAGCGGATGAAGCAATCCGATTTCCGTGCCCACGATAAATTCCGTTTCCGAGGATGTCATGGCACGCTTGATCATTCCCGACGTGCTGGTGACCACGTCCGCCATTGCCAGTATCTCCGGACGGCATTCGGGGTGGGCCATGAAGACGGCCTTGGGGTGGGCGGCGCGG
>JAABTE010000254.1 GCA_011390035.1 Desulfobacteraceae bacterium
GAGGCGGGATTGTCCGTGGGGGAGGCCATATTGCCCAAAACCCGCCCATTCGACCTCCATCGGTTGCGGGAGTTCGGATAACGCGCCAGGGGGGATATATCATGCTCGAAATCAGCAGGATGCCCGCGCATGGAAAACCAGGATGGAGAAACATGCCCCATGAAAAGAAAATTCAATGATACCGGTCTGTGTGTCCCCCGGCGCCATTACATGGTGGACACGTCATCGAAAATCGAATCTATTCTTGAAATGGTTGATGGGGGTGAATACTTCATTATAAATCGCCCCCGCCAGTTCGGGAAGACGACTACGCTTGCGCTATTGGCGGATCGGCTTAATGAGCGAAAAGACTATGTGGCGCTTGAAATTTCCTTCGAGGAGCTGGACCCGGATGCGTTTGAGCGGCAGGAGAGCTTCATCTATGAAGTTTTAATGATGTTGTTGAATAAATTGAAATTTCTCGGCCTGACAGATCCGGTCCCCTTTCTCGAACAAGGGCTTGAGGAAACCACAACGATGCCGGCCTTATCCCGTCTGATCACGAAATTCATGCGGGATCTTCTGCCAGGCAAGGCAGTGGTTTTGCTTATCGACGAGGTCGATAAGAGTAGCGGCAACTCATTTTTTCTCTCTTTTCTGGGGATGTTGCGCAACAAGTACCTGCAATGGATAAAGGATCAGGACCACACCTTCCAGTCGGTGATCCTCGCGGGCGTCCATGACATCAAAACCCTGAAAAGCCAAATCCGCCCCGATGCGGAAAGGCGATACAACAGCCCCTGGAACATCGCGGTAGATTTCAAGGTGGACCTGAGTTTCGCGGCCATGGAAATCGAGAGCATGCTGCGGGATTACAGCCGGGAAAAGGGGGTGTCGGCGGACATTCCCGCCATTGCCGAAGATCTTTATTATTACACCTCCGGCTACCCGTATCTTGTCAGCAAGCTGTGCAAATTCATTGACGAGGAGATCGCGCCTGCCCGGGAAGATCCGAATTGGACCGCGCCTGCCCGGGAAGATCCCAATTGGACCGCGCCGGCCCGGGAAGATCCCAATTGGACTGCGGCGGATGTGGAAACGGCCTTCCGCATGATCGTGGACGGCGGATACACCACCACGCTGTTCGACAGCATGGTCAAGAATCTTGAAAACAACCCCGAATTGTATGACCTCGTCTTTCGCATCGTCATCAATGGCGAAAAATTTCCCTTCAGCATCGCAGATCCGGTTATCAATCTCGGGCATTTGTACGGCATTATCGACAAATCGGAAAAAGGACGCTGCCGGATTCACAACCGCATCTTCGAGCAGCGGATTTATGACTACATGATGTCCAAATTTCTGCGGACAAGGCCCTGGTCCCCGAATGGCCTTCGGGGGCCGGATTTCTATACCGATGATGGCCTGAATATCAAATTGATACTGCTGCGCTTTCAGATCTTCATGAGGGAGCATTATTCAAACAAAGACGCCGAATTCCTGGAACGGGAAGGGCGGATGCTCTTTTTGTCCTATCTGCGGCCGATCATCAACGGCAGGGGATTCGACTTCAAAGAGCCCAATGTGGGCGACGAGCGGCGGATGGATATCGTCATCACCTTCGGCAACAGGCGCCATGTGCTGGAATTGAAAATCTGGCACGGACCGAAGTATCACGAGGAGGGCTTGAGACAGTTGAGCCGCTATCTGGATACATTTTCCCTGAAAGAGGGCTACCTGCTGATTTTCGACTTCAACCGGAACAAGGCTTATCGTCAGGAGGAAATTGTATTTGAAAACAAGAAAATATTCGCCGTATGGGTCTGAATCCTGATCATCCTCTTTTAAAACAGCCACATATAAAAATATATTTTACCTCCGCGCCGTATTTGTTTATACTTTTACCATGAGCGATTCCGATGAAATCGCCCCGGCCCGGGTTGAAGCGGAAGCATCCCCGGCGAGCGGGGCTATGCATGTATTGATGGTGGCCCCGGAGAACGACGGCATCCGGGGCGGCAAGGTGGGCGGCATCGGCGATGTGATCCGGGACGCGGCCCCGGCCCTGGCCGACGCGGGCTGCCGGGTAACGGTGGCGACCCCTTCACACGGGTTCCTCCACCGGCTCAACCAGGTGGAAGAGACCGTTTCCTTCCATTTCGACTTCAGGGGCAATCGCCAGCCGGCGTGGCTCCACACGGTAACCGGGCGGTCGCCCCGTGAAAACGTGGCGCACCGGGTGATCGACGCGCAGGCCCTGGCCGCCCCCGGAGACCGGATCTACATGGATGATCCGCCCGATTCCCCCTACGCCGCGGACGCGACCCGTTTCGCGGCCTTTGGCGCGGCCGTGATCGAGGCCCTTCGGGCCGGGCTTTTCGGGGCGGTGGACGTGGTCCATCTGCACGACTGGCCCGCCGCCTTTTTCCTGATCCTGCGGGCGTTTCACAGCGCCTATCGTGAACTGACAGGAACGCGGACCATCTATTCCATCCACAACCTGGCCTACCAGGGGGTGCGGCCCTTTGGGGGGCATGACGCCTCCCTGAACGCCTTTTTCCCCGGCATGTGGTATGACTACGGTCGGCTGGTGGACCGACGGTGGCCGGACACCTTCAACCCCATGGCGGCGGCCATCCGCCTGGCGGACGCCGTTCACACCGTTTCGCCGGCCTACGCCGACGAGATCACCCGCCCCAGCCGCCACGCGGCGGATGAATGGATTTATGGGGGAGAAGGGCTGGAGGCGGACATCGCGGACGCAAGGGAGCGGGGGCGGCTTCATGGGATATTGAACGGCTGCGTCTATCCGCCGGAGCGGGCGGACGGCCCGCTCGAACCCAAACCCGATTTCGCCGAAACGCTGGCCACCTTCGAGGCGGCCCTGCTGGGCTGGATGGGCGCGTCAGACATCGTCCGCCCGGAGCATGTGATCGCCCTTGCCCGGATTCAAGCCCTGCGGCGGTCCGGCCTGCGGCCGGAGACGGTGATGACCTCCGTGGGCCGGCTTACGGATCAGAAGGCCCTGTTGATGCGCCGGACCGGCGGTGACGGCCAATCCGGCCTGGCCGGCATCCTCGACGCCCTCGGAGGCCAGGGCCTGTTGATCCTGCTGGGAACGGGAGACCCGGAGTACGAGGGCTTTTTCCGCTGGATGAGCGGCCGCCGCGCCAATTTCCTCTTCCTGGCCGGCTATTCGGACGCCTGCGCGCATCGGCTGTACCGGGGCGGAGATCTGTTCCTGATGCCCAGTTCCTTTGAGCCCTGCGGCATCAGTCAGATGCTGGCCATGCGGGAGGGCCAGCCCTGCCTGGTCCATGGAGTGGGCGGCCTTCGGGACACGGTTTCGGACGGGGAAAACGGCTTTGTATTCAACGCAGACACATTGCGGGGCCGGGTGGACGCCATGGTGGCCGGGGCGCGCCGGGCCCTGGATATGAAGAGGAACCGGCCGGAGCGGTTTGCTCGGATCGCGGCCGGGGCGGCCCGCGAACGGTTTTTATGGTCGGACACGGTGGAACAATACATCGGGAAACTGTATCGCCCGCCGCCTCCCGCCACCACAACCACTCCAAGCTGATGTTCCGGGTGACCTTGGATCGCCTGCTGAAAATGCGCGAGATCCTGGCCCATTGCGGCTGTTCGGAGCCTATGTTCGAAAAGAACAATCTGATCAGAGCGATGTGGACATTCTCGTTGTTTAGAGGAAGACGCCGAACTTTGCTGGACAACTCTTCATGAAAGTATTATTCTGAATTTTTTTTGAGCATTAATTTTTGGGGAGAACAAATGAACTGTCCAAGATGTGATCCCGAGAAAATAATTAAAAATGGAACTATCCACCTCAAAGAATATAGAAAATCATATTGGAGCAATATAGCACTTTGCTCATCATTATTCAGAGATAGGTCCAAGATTGGCA
>JAABTE010000255.1 GCA_011390035.1 Desulfobacteraceae bacterium
GGCGCTCAAGGACCATGCCATGCCCGACGACGCCTGCGCGGAAGTGCTGGCGGCCTGGGCGGCCCTGGACCCGTCGGTGAGCCGGCGGTTCACGATCTTCATAGACTCCCAGCTCGTGCGGGGCTCGGCGCCGGGCAAGCAGAAGGAGGCCTATCGCGCCGCCATGCTGCTGATGGCCCAGCCCTGGGAACTGCTCCATGACGGGCGGGTCTATCTGTTCCAGGGCGCAGAGTCGATCCGCGCCCGCCGCCAGTTGCCCCCCCGCCGGCCACGGGACCTGCTGACCGTCAAGCCGGCAATACGCATTCTGCTGGTGAGCGCCGAGGCGGAAGACAAGGGGCTCTTCCCCGAGGCCCGATCCGCCGCCATGGCGGTGGATCCCATCGACACCGCGGGCGAATACGCGGAAATCGCCCTCCTCAGCCCCCCCACCCTGCCGGCCCTTCAGGAAGAGCTGGACCAGGCCAGGCGCGCCGAGATCCCCTATCATGTGATCCACCTTGACGGCCATGGCGTTTACAAGCGGGGCGCCGGCCCCACCGCCATCTGCTTCGAGGCCGGCGACGGATCGGACCCCGCCGGCCGGCGCGGCGCGTGGGACCTTCACGCCGAGCGGCTGGCCGAAACCCTGGAGACCCATCGCCTGCATCTGTTTTTTTCCAGAAGTCTGGCCATTCGCCGGCAATGAGCTGCAAGGATCTTGGATAAGAAAGGATAATTTCCAGCCCTCGCGTCACTCGGCCGCTTGCCGCGTTACCCGATATATCCGACCGCACCGATGCTGTTCCGCCACGGAAAGAATCGTCCGGCCCTCCCCGAGGGCCGGCGTCACGGCCCGGACGGCCTTTTCCGGCGTGTTGTTCTGTTCGCTCAGATGGGCCAGGATCACATGGCGCAATCCGTCATGCGTCAATTCGCCGATCAGGTCCCGGCAATCCTCGTTCGACAGGTGGCCGGCCCGGCCCCGGACCCGCTGCTTCAGGGGCCATGGGTAGGGGCCGCTCATGAGCATCTCCGGGTCGTGGTTGGCCTCAAGGATCAGCAGGCCGCAGCCTTTCAGATGGGTGCGCACCACGGCGGTGGCCACGCCCAGGTCCGTGGCGATGCCGAGCTTTTCGCCGGCGCCGGAGATGACCAGCCCCGCCGGGTCCGCCGCGTCGTGGGAGGTGGAAAAGGGCCGCAGGGACAGCGCGCCGACGGTGAACGCGGCGCCCGCCTCGAAATATCGATGATCCGCCACGGTCTTGACCCGCCCCGCGGCCGCGGCGCCCGTGGCCCGGCTGGTGTAAACCGGCAGGCCGAAGCGCCGGCAGAGTACACCCGCCCCCCGGATATGATCGTCATGCTCGTGGGTGACCACGATGGCGGTCAGCTCCGCCGGATCGAGCCCCCGCTCGGCCATGCGCCGCTGAATTTCCACGCCGGAAAGGCCGGCGTCCACCAGCAGGCGGCTTTCCCCGTCCGATACATAGATGGCGTTGCCGGAGCTGCCGGAGGCCAGCACGCAGACCTGAAGGCCCGCCCCTTCGGTTGCGATTCCCTTTTCATGTGTTATAATAGGTATCTTAAATCCTCCCATGTCGGCCCCTGCATATCATCATAAGACATGTCGGCCCCTGCATATCATCATAAGAAAGGAAACGCAATGAAACTGACGATTCAATCCAGGCTGATCATAGGCTTTACCCTTGTGCTCGCCCTGCTTCTGAGCACGGCGCTCCTGGCCCTTTTCCGGCTCTCAGGCATGAACGAACGGCTGAACGCCATCGTGACCCACTCGGCGGAAAAGGTGCGCCTGGCCGCCCGCATCGAACGGGATCTGCTGGCGATATCCCGGATACAGAAAAACATCATCCTCTCGGACGACCCCCAGGTGATGATCGCCCAGGCCGATGAAATGGCCCGATATCTTGAAGCGATGAACGACCGCCGGGAGTCCCTGCGCTCCCTGTCGGACGCGGAGGGCAAGGATCGGCTGGACCGGTTTGCCGCCACGTGGAATGAATACGACGCCGTCAACCGGCAGGTCATCGACCTGGCCAAGCAAAATTCCAACGCCCGGGCCCGCGCCCTTTCCGCCGGCGAGGCGGATCAGGCATTTGACGCGGCCCAGGCCGTCATGACCGCCCTGCTGGCGGAGCCCCCGGACATTTCCGCTATCGGCGGCGCCGACGCCATGGCCCGGGCCGCGGCCGCCGTTTTGACGGACATGCTCCGCATCCAGCGGGAGGAAAAGTCGCTGATTCTGGCGGTTTCCGAGGAGGAGATGGACCGGCAAGCCCGACAAATCGAGACCCTTCGCCGGCAGATCGAGGCGGGGCTGGCAACCCTCAGGGACCGGACGGACCGGATCTCGGCCGCGGACCGCGCCGCGCTGGCCCAGTTTGGACCCCTGTGGGATAAATATCTGTCCCTCAACGAAAAGGTAACGGCCATCAGTCGGGAAAACGGCAACGTCCGGGCCTTCGCCCTGTCCGCCGGCAAGGGAAACGATTTGATCCAAAAGGCCGGAGATCTGATGACGGCCATCGTGACGGACACCGAAAGGGACATGGCCGATGACAAGCGGATCAGCGACGAGAGATACCGCTCCGCCTTCTTCTGGATCACCGCCCTGTTCGTCACGGCCATGCTGGCGGGCCTTCTGACGGCTGGCTGGATCATCGTGTCCATCCGGCGGGGGCTGGCCAGCGCCATGTGGGTGTCCGGGCGGCTGTCCAAGGGCGATCTGACCATCGAGATCGATACCGCCCGGTCCGACGAGATCGGCGATCTGCTGAGGGCCATGGCGGAGATGGTCCGACACCTGCGGCGGATCATCGGAGAGATCATGACAGCCTCCGACAACGTGGCCGGGGGCAGCCGCCAGATGAGCGGCGGGGCCCAACAGATGAGCGCCTCGGCCCAGCAGGTGAGCGCCACCAGCGAAACCCTGTCCCAGGGCGCCGAGGAGCAGGCCGCCTCCGCCGAGCAGGTCTCGGCTTCCATGGAGGAGATGACCGCCAGCATCCAGCAGAACGCCGACAACAGCCGCCAGACCGAGGCCATCGCCGCCCGGTCCGCCGAGTGGGCCGAAAGCAGCAACCGATCCGTGGCCGAGACCGTGTCGGCCATGAAGGAGATCGCCCGCCGGGTGACCATCATCGAGGAAATCGCCCGCCAGACCGATCTTCTGGCCCTCAACGCCGCCGTGGAGGCGGCCCGGGCCGGCGACACGGGCCGGGGCTTTGCCGTGGTGGCCTCGGAGGTGCGAAAGCTGGCCGAGCGCAGCCAGCACGCGGCGGCCGAGATTATGGATCTGTCCGACAAGAGCGTTCAAGTGGCCGAGACCTCCGGCAAAACGCTTGAGAACATGGTTCCGGAAATCCGCAAGACATCCGAGCTGGTTCAGGAGATCAGCGCGGCCAGCTCGGAAATGGCCGGCGGCACGGGTCAAATCAACAAGGCCATCCAGCAGCTCGATCAGGTGGTGCAGCAGAACGCCTCCTCCTCCGAGGAGCTGTCCTCCACGGCCCAGAGCCTGGCCTCCATGAGCGAGGAGGTGGCCGCAACCGCAGAGGAGCTGTCCTCCCAGGCGGAGATGATGCGCCGGAGCGTCGGCTTCTTCAGGATCTACCGGGACGGCGGCCGGGAATTCGGCGGAGCGGAAGACCGGAACGGCAGCCGGGAATTCGGCGGAGCGGAAGACCGGAACGGTGGCATGAATCGCTTCGGAATCGACGAGCGAAACGCGGACCGGTTCGAAAGGCGCACGCGCGGGCAGGCGCCGGCGGCGACCCGGCCGGGGAACCTTGGCCGGCCGGACCGGGCCTCGACCGGAAAGACCGAGACCGGAACCGCCCTTGATATGCGGGAAAACCGGGGCGAC
>JAABTE010000256.1 GCA_011390035.1 Desulfobacteraceae bacterium
GGGCGGGGATTAAACAGCATGAAGATGACCCCGAAAAAGACCGTCACCAGAACCACCAGTATCTGCGCCCCGTTGAAGGCAACGGCAGAGAAACTGCCGAGAACACCCTGCAGCATATCCATCAAGCCGGAGCGCAACGATTGCGACTCTTCGGCGGGTTTGTCAGGAGCCGCCTTTGCAGGCCGGGACTGGATCTCCGGCTTGCCTATGGCCTGATCGTCGCGAGCGATCTCCGTCCTGACCTCCTCTTGCATCTTTTCCTCAGACAGCACTGCCCTCTGCTCCATCTTGATCAAAGGCTTCTGCAGCCTTTCCCAATAGCCGGGCACGGCTTCCGAGATACTCATGAGCGAGGTTTTCATCGGGCCGAACAGTGCCCATCCCAACAGGGCAACGCCGGTGATCACCCCGACCGTGACCAGTCCCGTCGGTATTTTTCTGCCGCCGGTCAAGGACCGAATTCGGGAAATTACCGGATTGAGCGCAAGAGTGAAAAGCAGCACCAGCAAAAAGGACAACAGGATGGGAGAGAGCAGCGAGAACGCCCTGATGAAGGCCAGCAATCCCGCCGCCAGGATAATATAAAATCCAATCGAACGTCCTGCCCGTCCCGGTGCGGGATTGACGGTGCTGGTCTTTTCATCGTTGTTGTTCATCTGGTCATTGCTCCTTGTATTGGGCCAAAAGCCGGGCCGCCAGATGCGCCACATGGGGCGCGGCCATGCTGGTGCCGCTGTCTTCGGCAAAAAGGCGGCCCCCGATCCCTTTCATCTCCCTTTCATCTCCCTTTCCCTTCCCTTCATTGCGCCCATGCCCGCTCCGGGTAGCGAAACTTCCATTTTTCAAAAATTCGCTTCAACTCCCCGGAGCGGTACAGCTCCATTATCCGCCTATCATGTATTCCCGCCAGCTTCCGGCCCCGTTCCGTGTCCTGAAAGGCCATATAGCCCGCGTTTTCACCCACGATGCGAGTTTCATAGGGCGTCATATCCACGCCGAAGTCCCGAATATAGCGCTCCACATCCGGCAGGGCATCGATATAGACATCCACGCGGTCCCCCTCGAGCACCCGCCACGCTGTCTTATACTCGTCGAACTCGTCCCATATCAGATTCACGTCCTTGAAATGGCTGTTGAGGTGGTAGTCATACTCCCGAACCCATATGGCCCGGAACCCGTCGAGGGATTTTGGGCCCCGCCAGTCGGAGACGCGCCCTTTTTTGAAAACGGCCGCCGTGTATTCAATGACAATGGGATGGCGGGGCAGGAGCATGCCGGGCTCCACGTTGTCCGCGTAGATGTCCAGGAGGGCATCCGCCCGGTGGTTCGTCACATCCATGACGGCGCGCTTCCATGGCACGATGGCAAAGCGCATCTCGATGCCCTCGGGGGCGAAGATGGACCGGACGATGTCGAAGAACAGGCCGCTGCCGTCCGCCTGGGTCTGATCCCGCCATTCGGGGGTGACGATGTCGATGGCGGTGATGTCGATGGCGGTGATTGCCGTTGCCTTGGCGGTGTCATCTGCAAGGGCAGGCGCAGATGAGAAAAACAGGGCCAGGGTGAAAATGGATATGGTTATAACGATCGATCTGGCGGGGCCGATCATTTCATCTTCCTTTCATCTGCTTCGATGTCATCCAGCGTCTTGTCGCTGAACATTCTTTTTCCGCTGCGATTATTTTGTTGAAGCCATTTTCATCCGGCGGCGCCGACAAATGAGCCTTGAATCAGGGTGGGCGGGCTGTGAGAAATGGACATGGCGGACGGGATGGACGGGATGGACGGATGGCTCCGGCCTGGGCCGGCCATCCTTCTGAATCCCGCCCATCCCGATTCAAACCCGGAACCGGATCAATAGGTGAGCGTCATGCCGCCGTCGAAAAGCAGGTCCCCGCCCACCAGGTATTTGCCAAAGCGGGAAAAACCGAGCATGAACAGGTTGCCCACCTCGATGGGCGTCATCATCTCCTTGACGCGGGATTTTCCCAGCATCACGTCCAGCACCACCTCCTCTTCGGTGATGCCGCGCTGTTTGGCCTGGGCCGGGATCTGGTTGAGGGCAAGGGGGGTTTTGACGAAGCCGGTGCTTATCGAAAAGGAGCGGATCCTGCCCTCCCCTTCCGCGGCGATGGACTGGCTCAAGGCCCGGAGGCCGAACTTGGTGATGTTATAGACCGGCTTGTTTTTGGTGCAGATGTGGGCGTGGACGGAGGCCATGTTGCCGATGGCGCCCACGCCGCCCTCGCCGGCGCGGATGAGGGGGATGGTCAGCTTGGACAGGTAGAAGGGGGCCCGGAGCATGATCCGCTGCATCAGGTCGTACTTTTCCATGGGGAAGTTGTCCACCGAGTCGATGTGCTGAATGCCCGCGATGTTGGCCAGGAACTTGACGGCGCCGAGGCCGGCGGCCGCCTTCACGGCGGCATCGAGGTCGGCGTCCACCGTCAGATCGGTCTTGATGAAATGGACCTTTCCCCCCAGGTCCGCCGCCATCCGGCAGGTGCGCTCGCCCTGTTCCTGGTTGATGTCGAGGCCGGCCACGGTGAGGCCGTTGACGGCGGCGGCGATGGCGGTGGCCCGGCCGATGCCGGTGCCCATGCCGGTGACGATGCAGACGTTGGCCGGCTTGAAGTGGTCATCCTGAAGGACCAGAATTTCCGATTTGTCGATTTTCGGCTCCGAAATATCCATGAATGGGGCTCCTTTCGTGTATGGCGATGCATGAATGGCGGTTCCTGACGGCAATCATGTGAATCGCGCTCCATTTTGGCCCCAAACAGCGCAAAGATCAAGGATTTTCGGGGAAAACGATGGTCAGCATGAAATCCCCGGAGTCCGGGTCCCGCTTGACGGAAAAGCCCAGCTTCTTGCCCAGGGCCACCATGCCCTTGTTCTCCGGCAGCACCAGGCCCCAGACCTTTTCCAGCTTCCGGTCCCGGGCGATGTCCAGGCACCGCTGGAGCAGGGCCGCGCCCACGCCCTTGCCCTGCCAGGCGTCCCGCACCAGCACGGCGAACTCGGCCTGTCTGCCGTTGCGCTCCGTGATGATCCTGGCCACGCCGAGCATCTCCTCGGCCTCGCCTTCTCCCCGGATCGCCACAAGGGCCATCTCCCGGTCATAGTCGATCTGGGTGAAGCGGGCCAGCATCTCGTGGCGCAGCACCTTGATGGTGGAAAAGAAGCGGTAATAGACGCTCTTGGGCGACAGGGAGGCGAACATGTCGCTGAACAGCGGCGCGTCCTCGGGGCGGATGGGCCGCACCCGCGCTTTGTGGCCGTCGCCGATGGTGACGGTCTCCTCGTGGATGTCCGGATAGGCGCTGATGACAAAATGCAGGGGCGCGGGCCGGGGCGACGGAGACAGGACCATCCGGGCGTCAACGGCCAGGAACCGGCCGTCCGCCACCATCATCGGGTTGATGTCCAGGGCCTCGATCTCGGGCCGGTCCACCAGCAGGCCGGACAGGCGGATGAGGATCTCTTCCAGCTTTTCAAGATCCGCCGGCGGAAAATGGCATTCGCCGGTCAGCATCCGATAGACGCGGGTCTTTTCCATCAGCCGGCGGGCCAGAAGGCGATTCAAGGGCGGCAGTGCCAGGGCCCGGTCCGCTATGATCTCCGAGGCGATGCCGCCCATGCCGAACAGGATCACCGGGCCGAAATCCCGGTCCCGCCGGGCGCCGAGAATCAGCTCGCAGTTGACCGACTTTATCATGGGCTGGAGGGTGACGCCGGTGAGCCGGGCCTCCGGATGGCTGGCCCGGGCCATCCCCATGATCTGGCCGTAGGCCTGATAGGTCTCGATCTCGGTGGCCAGGTCCAGCTTCACGCAACCCACCGCCGCCTTGCGGGGGATGT
>JAABTE010000257.1 GCA_011390035.1 Desulfobacteraceae bacterium
ACCCACACCAGCTTGAGGGATGTGCTGCCGGAAACCGACGTGCTTTACGTCACCCGTGTTCAGAAGGAGCGGTTCGCCGACATGGTGGAATACGAGAGCGTGAAAAACGCCTACATCATCACGCCGGAAACCCTTTCCGAGGCAAAGGAGCGGATGATCGTGATGCACCCGCTGCCCCGGGTGGGCGAGATCAGCATGGCGGTGGACGCCGACCCCAGGGCCGCTTATTTCCGCCAGATGGAGTACGGCCTTTATGTGCGGATGGCGCTTCTGGCCATGGTGCTGGGCAAGGCGTGACAGGCCGGGGCGATCCGACTTTGACGGCCCCGGGCCGCCCCGGGGGCGACACCTTGCGCCCAGCCCGCTATGATGTTATCATTTCTAACAGCATATCAAGATACCAACGGCATCATGATGGCTTTATAACGGCATCATAACGGAGCGGAAGAAATATGGCCAAGGATTATTACCAGGTATTGGGGGTTTCAAAAGACGCGGACCAGGCGGCCATTAAAAAGGCCTACCGCAAGCTGGCCCGCAAATGGCATCCGGACATCAATCCGGGCAACAAGGAGGCGGAGGCCCGCTTCAAGGAAATCTCCGAGGCCCACGACTCCCTGGGAGACGAAAAAAAGCGCAAGCTGTACGACGAGTTCGGCGAGGACGCCCTCAAGTCCGGCTTCGACGCGGAAAAGGCCCGGGAGTATAAAAATTGGCAGGGCCAGGGCTTTGGCGGCGCCGGATGGCGCCAGGCGGGCGCAGGCGGCGCGGGGGGCCAGGGCGGCGATGACTTCGGCCGCTACCAGAGCTACGAGGATGTCTTCAGCGATTTCGGGGATCTGTTCGGCTTCGGGGGCGCCGGTGCCAGCGCCGGCGGCCAGGGGCGTGCGGCAGGAGGCTTTGCCGGACGCCCCGCCCCCCGCAAGGGCCATGACCTGGAACACGAGATGACCATCGGCCTGCTCTCGGCCCTCCGGGGCTTTGAAACGGACCTTGCCCTGCAAAAGACCGACACCTGCGCCCGATGCCATGGCGCGGGCGTCGATCCCACCGCCGAGACCTCCACCTGCGGCGCCTGCGACGGCACCGGCCGGCAGAATGTGGCCCAGGGGCCCATGACCTTCACGAAAGCCTGCTCTCAGTGCGGCGGCGCCGGCCGACTGGGGCCGCCCTGCCCCGAATGCGGCGGCAAGGGTCAGCGCCAGGTGACGGAAAAGATCCGGGTGACGATCCCAAAGGGCGTGCGGGAAGGCGCCCGGGTGCGGGTGGCCGGCAAGGGCGAGGCGGGAGCCGGCGGCGGCCCGGCCGGCGATCTGTATCTGCTGATCCATATTCAGCCCCATCCCCTGCTGCGGCGGGAGGGGGATGACTTGCACATGGACGTGCCCGTCACCGTTCAGGAGGCCCTGGCCGGGGCAACGATCACCGTTCCCACCCCGGACGGCGCCGTGAACCTGAAGGTGCCCGCCGGCAGCCAGAGCGGCCGGGTATTGAAGCTGAAGGGGCGCGGGGCCGTCAACATGAAAACCCGCCAGCCCGGCGACCTGCTGGCGCGCCTGGCGGTGCGGGTGCCGAAATCACAGGACAAGGAAGTTTTGAAGGCGGCCGAGACGCTGCAAAAGCATTACGAGAGGGACGTGCGGGGGGATCTGCGGTTTTAAGCCCTGGCGGATTTCGCTTTTTGGGCTTCAGGGCTTCAGAGCTTCATAACTTCAGGATTTCAGGATTTCAGGGCATTAGCGGCATTTAGCGGTCTGACGGCTTTAAATGCCGCGCCATGCGCCCTTTCAGATCCTCCAGGATCGCGTCGAACTGCCGGCGCATCTCGAACATGTTCTGGCGCATGCGCAGAATCACCTCCACGCCGGCCATGTTCACATTCATCTCTTCCGTCAGCAGCTTGGCAAGGCGCACCCGTTCCAGATCCGCCTCGCGGAAACACGGAACGGGCGGCGCCTCGCCTTCCTCAAAAAAGGCGCAGACGATCTGTTCATCCGCCAGCTCCGTAACGAAGCGCTCCTCCACCTCGAACATCTCCACGATTTCCCGAAGGGTATAATGGCGTTTCGTCATGGTTTCACCTCATATTCCCGATCGGCGCTTGCCGCCGTTCTGGCTTTCGGTTTTTGAATCCAGCCCCACATCGCTATTTTAACGTCAGACGCCGCAGGCGTCAAATCACTGCCCCTGTGGATGATGCGGTTGTCGCCGAATGATTTCCTCAGCCCATGTCACGACCATCCCAGCTATACGCATCGCTTCCTTATATTCTTCTTCATCCACAGGTTCAGGAGCGCCGGGATATCGGGCTGTCACGGCATAATCCGTAAGGCCGGCGGCAAACTGAATTTCTTCAGGAACAGGAATATGTTGCGCCACAAGGTCCAGAAGCATTCTGATGCTATGGGTTTTCGGGATCGGAATGGATTTGTCAACCAGAATCGATTTGAGTGCTTTCTCAGCCGCCTGCTGCGCATGAAAACAGAGGTTTTCAAGCAGTACGGACGGTGGTGGTGAGATTCCGGCAAGGGAGAGGTCGCTGTTTGCATGGCGCAGCCAGTCTTCGGGGCTGCCGATATAATCCTTTTCAGGCGGCATAGACTTCTTTTCCCTCCCTCAGGGCTGTGTGATAGATCAATCCGATATTGTCCTTGTACTTTTCCAGATCGCCGGGTGTGGCTACAAGAATGTCAAAAGGAATTCTCGCGTCGCGAATATTCCGGTACAGCCGCTGCGCTGTGCGCCGTCTGTGAACACCTTCCGGCATCACAACCAGAATATCGACGTCGCTGTCCGGTCCGGATTCATCCCTGGCCGCGGAACCGAAAATGATGATCCGAAGCGGTTCAATCTCTTCAACTATTCGTTTCACAAGATATTGGATATTGAAATCGCGCATGCCTTACCAGTCCCTTTTGAATGGCGATCATAAATCATTTTCAAACCTCAACGCCTCCGGCCACTCCCGCTCATGCCCGTCCGCCGGCCCCTTGCGGCAGGCGTCGATGACCACCCGCCCCTCCCGGAAATACAGATCCCGGGCCGGGTCCACGTTGTTGAACAGCTTCCACAAAATCAGGGAATTGTCGGACAGATCGATATCGGCGTCATACAGCAGCGCGAAGTTGAAGGCGGCCAGTTCCTTGAGGAAAAAGACGGCGTCGGCGAAGAACCGCCCGCCACGGTCCGGACGTTTTTCCACGGCGATGGCCAGCATCCGGTTCAACGCGGACGTATCCGATCCGGCGGACGCCGCTTCCAGCCGCCGACATCCGGCGGCGCCGGGAATCCGGTTCATCACAAGGCTCTCGGCATGGGCCGGCGGGGGCGGCGCGGCCTGGCGGCGGGCGCGGGGCGGCTCGCCGGGAAAGCGGCGGGTCAGGTCCAGGCCGATCTTATGGCCGAAATTGGCCTGGGGGGCGGAGTGGTCCAGCACGTCCAGCACACCCTTTGTCAGGATGATGTCCGCGCTCATGTCCAGCCGGTTCGCAAGCGCCGCCATCACCGCGCCGGGGTTCGACGGATCCACATCCGCGTCCACCACCACGATGGCCTTGCAAAAGCTCATCTGCCCCTGCCCCCAAAGGCCGCTGATCACCTTGTGGGCATGGCCGGGATACGCCTTGTCGATGGCCACCACCACGATGTTGTGAAACACCCCCTCCCATGGGAACCAGTAATCGACGATCTCCGGAAAGACCGACTGGAGCATGGGCAGAAAGATCCGCTCCGTGGCCTTTTCCAGGTAGCAGTCCTCCATGGGCGGCCGGCCCACCAGGGTGGCGTTGTAGATGGCGTCCTTTCTATGGGTGATGGCGGTGACGTGAAAGACCGGATAATCGTCCGCCAG
>JAABTE010000258.1 GCA_011390035.1 Desulfobacteraceae bacterium
TCTTCATGGCATCCCGGTGGGCCCCATCCTCTTTCTTCGGGAGTGGGGCATGAGTCTCCGGCGCCCCTTTCCCCGCCAGGCCAAGGGGATCAAGTATGAGCGCATCAGCGAGATGATGGCGGACTACCCGGACATGCCCTTTGTGCTTATCGGCGACAGCGGCCAGGAGGACCCGGAGATCTATGCCCGGCTGGTGCGTGAGCATCCGGGCCGGGTGACGGCCGTGTATATCCGGAACGTGATCCGGAACCCGGAGCGCCGGGAGGCCATCGAGGCGCTGGCCGTCGAGATGGCCCGAACCGGCAGCTCCCTGGTGCTGGCCGCCGACACCCTGGCCATGGCCGACCACGCCCTTGCCCACGGCCTGATTCCGGCAGACGCCCTTTCCGAAATCCGCCGGGAGGGCGAGGAGGGCCGGCGGGACGGATGAATCCCATTTAAGGAATATATTAATTGTAAAAATATCGCATCAGACTGTGATGGGAATCATCAGCCCGCGCTTATCAACCGGCGCCCAGCCGCATGGCCGGGGAATGAATCCCCCGGCAAGTCTGAAAGCCCCCTGAAGGGGGCTCGAACGGCCCGCTATAACGGCAAGTCGCCGGAGGGCAATGGCGCGACCTGGTCCAGGCATTTTTAAAAGCATCGAGCGACGAGGCCCCTTCAGGGGCCTTTCGGGTCTTGCCGGGGGATTTATTCCCCGGCTTCCGAGACTGGGACGAATTCGGCTATTGACATCATCTGGAGGGCATCGACAATGGGTATTCCTGGCGCGACACCGCGAATTGTTACCGGGTATGTGCCCGGGGCCATCGGCGACATCGCCGGGCTTCACGCCCGTTATTACGCAAAACACTGGAACTTCGGCCTCTTTTTCGAGGCCAAGGTGGCCACGGAGATGGCCGCCTTCCTCCGGCGGATGGACCCGGACCGGGATGGCTTCTGGGCGCTGTCGGCCGGCGACCGGGTGGCCGGCGGCATCGTCATGGACGGCATTCATGCCGAGGGCGAGGGCGCTCACCTGCGCTGGTTCATCATGGCCGACGATATGCGGGGCAAGGGCCATGGCGGCCGCCTGCTGGAAACGGCCATCGCCTTCAGCCGATCCCGGGGCCATGGCCGCATCTACCTGTGGACCTTTGCCGGCCTGGACCCGGCCCGTCATCTGTATGAAAAAAATGGATTTCGGCTCGCGGAGGAGCGTTCCGGCGACCAGTGGGGCGCCGTGGTTACGGAGCAGCGGTTTGAGTTGGTATTGTAAGTTTTTCTGATTCAAAGCCCTCCGCCCCCGAGGTGGCCGCCGCGAGCCGGCGCTGAAAAATTTCACCCTCGGCGGGTTTGTCTTGACAGAGCGGGGCGAATTCGAATAAAAAGCCTTTTGATATGATGGTTTTTCAGGAGGTTAACTTGATATTTCTCATATTGAAAGGAGCGCAGCATGGCCGACTACACCATTAATCTGTTTCTCGACGATGACAAGCTCAAGAAGATCGAAGGCGCAGGCCTGGCCGACGAGATCGTGACCCTCGACGGCAAGAAGGCCGTTCAGGTGCCCATGAGCGCAAAAGAGCAGAAAAAGCTGGCCAAGGGCTTTCCGGATATGGATTTCAGCGACAACGCCTGCGAGCTGCCCCCCGAGGCGGCGGACAAGCTGGCCGGCATCATCGCTGAAATGAAGACCCTGGACGTGATGAAGTTCGCCATCATGAAGCTGTACAACCCGCTGGCGGGCAAGGCGCCCCGCTCGGCGCAGCGGTAGTTTCCCCGGCTCTCGGGTCTGAAAAATATTGCAGACAGCCTAAACTTTCTTTAGATCCGGACGCGGGGCCGCCGGACGGCGAAAACCCCGGATGCCCCGCGTTATCCTTCCCGCCCGCCACGTTTTTTACTATTATTCTAATTAAAAAACAAAAGGTTGAATCCAAAATCGGTGATCCGGTTTGCGGTCCGCCATTTTTGATGGTACACTCATTGCAAGGCTTTTGCGCCATGAGTGCCGGGGCTTATGCTGCGGGCATGCGCCGCCGGCCAACGAGAACATTTGGAATCAGGGAGGACGCAATGGGAAAAAGCTGGATGCGAAAACTGGCATGGATGATGCCGTTTCTGCTGGCGCTGGCGCTTGCCGCCTGCGACAGCAGCAATGGTGGAGACAGCGGCGGAATTAATGCCGACACCGGCGGCTTGTCCGTGCAACTGATGGATGCCGCCACCACCGACTATCAGGCGGTCTATGTGACCATCGACGCCGTTGGCGTGGAAAAGGGCGGGGAATGGAAGACGGTCATGACCCCCGGCCAGACCTTCAACCTCCTGGAGCTGGTCAACGGCGTCATGGAGACGCTGGGCCTGGTGGATCTCGAGGCGGGCGTTTACAACCAGATGCGGCTCGTACTCGGTCAGGCGCCGGACGGCGGGACGAACCTGCTGGGCGGGGTCCATCCGTTTCCCAATTACGTCATTGACGCCGATGGCGCGGTCCATGAGCTGAAGGTGCCCAGCGCCGATCAGAGCGGCATCAAGCTGGTCCGGCCCTTTACCATCGCCATGGGCGTCACCACCGAGCTGATTCTCGACTTCAACGCCCTGAAATCGGTGGTCAAGGCCGGAAAGAGCGGCCAGTGGCTGCTTAAGCCCACCATCAAGGTGCTGGCGGCGGAGCAGGCGGTGTCGGTCACCGGCGCGGTGTTTCACGAGGACGGCGCGGCGCTTTCCGGCGTGGAGGTGCGGGCCCAGTTCGTTGAGCCGGCAGAGGGCGTGGATCCCTTTGCGGCCGCCACCATCACGGACGAGGCGGGCGGCTATCTGCTGAAGCTGGAGCCGGGCGTGTATGAGCTGGTGGCCTATATGGAAGGCTACGCGGTGGTCAGTGAATTGCTTACAGTCGCCGCCGAGGCCGGCCTGGCACAGGATTTCACCCTGACGCCCGAGGATACCGGCACCCTGGCCGTTGCGATCTCCATCGCCACGGAGGCGGAGGTCACACCGGAAGGTCCCGAGATCGCCGAGCTGCCCAACGGCTACGCCGTCACCTTCCTGGGCGTCGTTTATAATGAAGACGGCACCTCCACCTGGACCTACAAGGTGGACGAGGCCGCAGATGCCCAGGACCTGAGCAACTGGGTGCTGGAGCTGCCCGGCTGCGTCACCGTTCTGGTGGACGAGGATGCCGAGTTTCTCCTGGAGACGGATGATCCCAACGCCGGCTTCGGCGGCATCAAGTGGGAGACGACCGACGAATTCGAGTCCGGAGAATTCTCCTTTGTCCTCAACGCCGACTGGGCCGTGGGTACCGGGCGCGTGGCGGCCAAGGGCGGCGCGTCTGTGGAGATCCTGGAGATCGCCGGCCCCGCCTGCGAACCGGCCGACACCGGCGATGACGACGGAGATGACGATGGGGATGATGATGGCGATGACGACGGGGACGATGATGGGGATGACGACGTAACGCCCCCGCCGGAAAGCGTCACCCTCCCCAATGGCTACACGATCACCCTGGTGAGCCACGCGGACAACGGAGATGGCACCCACACCTGGACCTATGCCGTTTCCGAGGCCGACACCGCCCAGGATCTGAGCAACTGGGTGCTGGCCCTGCCTGACTGCGCTCCCCTGGTCTCCGCCTCGCCGGAACCCAATGAGCTGGTGAATCCCGATCCCAACGCCAACCTGATCGGAATCAAGTGGCAGACCGGCGCCGGCTTCCAGACCGGCGAGTTCACCGTGACCCTGGAAGGCGCCCTCGCCGTGGGCCTGATCGATGTCGCGGCCAAGGGACCGGATGTCGAATTCGGCCAGATTGCCGGCCCCGTGTGCGTCGATGGCGATGACGACGGTGATGAT